>NZ_JARHXQ010000122.1:0-15128 GCF_029222765.1 Arthrobacter sp. Cr_A7
CCGGCTAGTTCTTGTAGCCGCCGTTGGACTTGATGTTGGCGTCGATCGCCTTCACGGCGTTATCAAGGGTGGACTTCGCGTCCGCCCCGTTCAGGATGTCCTGCACGGCCTTCCCGTATTCGGTGGCGATGAAGGGGTAGGCGGGCGTCTCGGGCCGCATGACCGCGTATTCGCGGGAGAAGTCCATGAAGATCCGGTTGGCGCCGCCCTGGGCGAAGGCCGGAATCTGGGCCGCCGCCTCTTCGCTGGCAGGAATCGCGCCGGTGGCCTTGGCCACTGCGGCAATGTTTTCCGGCTTCAGGGAGTAGGAGAGGTAGTCCATGGCTGCCTCGCCGTTGCTGCAGCCGCTGGTGACGCCCCACTGCCAGGAGGCGCCGCCGATCTTCGGGCCCTCGCCGAGGTCCACCGGCGGCATGACGACGAGGTCGTCGCCAAGGGCCGCCCTGGCCTTGTCTCCGGCCCACGAGCCCGTGTACACGATCGCTGACTTGTTGTTCAGGAAGTCCTGGGTGGAGTCCTTGCCGCTCTTCTTGGCCATGAAGCCCTGGTCCGCGAGGCCGCGGAACCACTCGGCCCACTCCACCGCCTTGTCGCCGTTCAGTGCGCCCTCTGCACTTTGGAAGCCGTCCCTGTTCACCAGGTCGCCGCCGAACGACTGCAGGAGGGGGGAGTAGCCGTACGGAAGCCATTCGCCAGTGCCGGCGGTGCCCAGGTCCAGCGGGTGCTCCCACGTGCCCAGAGCCTTGAGCTTGGTGAGGGCATCCTGGAACTCTTCCTTGGTCCACGGCTTCTCCATGGTGGCAGGGCGTACGCCGGCGGCCTTCAGGTCCGAGGCGCGGGCCATCATGGCCAGGGCGACATCGTAGTAGCCAACGGCGTAGGGCTTTCCATCCCATTCAGCCACGGTGCTGGGGAGATGCTTGGAAAGGTCCGCATCCAGTTCGAGGGGCTTCAGGTACCCGGCCCAGGCCCAGTTAGGCACGTTGGGGCCGTCAATGTCCACGATGCAGGGCAGGTTGCCGGCCGCTGCTGCGGAGACCACGGAGTCGTTGTAGGAGTCCTGGGGGAAGGCCTGGATCTTGATCTTCACGTTGTCCTGGCTGCCGTTGTAGGAGTCAACGATCTTCTGGACGGCGGCCAGTTCCTCCGGGTTGCCGGCGTTGTGGGTCCAGAGCGCGATCTCACCGGAACCTTCGGTGGAGGACGATGCACTGCCCTTGCCGCAGCCGGCGAGGGTGGCTGTGAGGGCGGCTGCGGCTATGCTGGTCGCCAGGATCTTGGTGAACTTCTTGTTCATGGGTCGGTCTTTCTGCTTGGACAGCGGGGGATTGATGTAGGTCCTGCAGGGAACGCGGCCGCTGCAACGGCTGCGTTCCCGTTTTTAACGGGGGTTTTCTTGCGCCTGGGTGTCAGTTCCGGGGCGGAGCGACGGACTCCCGCTCAATGACGGGGCAGGAAATCTTTGCCTGCCCCCGCGGCGCCCCGGGGTCCTCAAGCTCCTCCAGGAGTTTCAGGACAGCCCACCGGCCCATCTCATAGTGGGGGAGGGCCATGGTGGACAGGCCCGGCCAGAGGCCGTCGGCGATGAGCTCAAGGTTGTCAACGCCCACAATTGAAACGTCAGCCGGAACCTTCAGGCCAAGGTGGCCTGCCGCCTGGTAGGCGCCCATGGCCATCTGGTCATTGAAGCAGAACAGCGCGGTAGGTGGTTCCGGCCGGGACAACAGCTGAAGCGCCGCTTCCCGGCCTCCCGCAGTGCTTGGATGTCCGGCCACCAGGCAGTCCGCGGGTAGTTCCAGTCCATGGCGGACAAGCGCTGCGCGGAACCCTGCGAGCCGCCCGTGGGCGGCCGGAATATCGTCCTCGTTGTTGACCATGGCAATCCGGCGATGACCGGCCGTAACCAGAAGTTCGGCCGCGGACTCGCCGGCCCCGAACTCGTCCGGCACCACAGAGGACAGTGCGGGGTTGTCCGGGGTGGCGTCGAGGACAACAGTGGGGGCTGCACCCAGTTCGCCCGGGACGGACACCTGCTGGTTGAACATGCGGGCGTAGACGATGCCGTCCACCTGGTGCTGCTGCAGGGCCCGGATTTCCTGGCGCTCCAGCTCATTGTCCAAGCCGGAGTTGACCACCATCAGCAAGTACCCGTGCTCCGAGGCGGCGTCCTGGGCGCCCTGGATCATGGCGCCGGCAAAGGGCGTGGTGGTGATCTCGTCACTGACAAGGCCGAGGATCTGTGAACGTTGGTTGCGCAGTCCGCTTGCCAGGCGGTTCGGTGCGTAGCCGAGGTCACCGGCTACGGCTTTGATGTGTTCCACAGTCCGGGCGTTCACCCGGGAGCTGTGCGCTTCGCTCAGGGCATGCGACACGGTGGTTACGGAGACGCCGGCAGCTTTCGCCACGTCCCGGATGTTGACCTTTGTCGCCATTGACTTCGTTCCTTTGCAAAACGTTTTGGATGTTGCTTGCATCACTATATGCAAAACGTTTTGCAACCGTCAAGGCCTAGAAGCTGGTCACCAGTTCGCCGAGTACCTCCTCGAGCCTGTTCGGGTCGGTGGCGTCGTAGTAGTGCGCCCCGCTCGCCCTGGCGATCTCAAGCAAAGTGGGGACGTCGGCGTCGGGCCCGTATGCGAGTGTAAAAACGAGCACCGGTGTCGCGTGGTTCTGATGGCTGAGCTGTTCGGTGAGCCCGGGCAGGTCTCCGGGGTGGGTGGAATCATTCTTGCCGTCGCTTAAAAGCACAATGGTGTTGATGAAGCTGTCTTTGTAGTCCTTGGCCTGATCGCCAGCGAAGCGGCCAACCGCTTCAAAAAGCGGCGTAGCGTCCACGGCCTGGAGCCCGTTGAGCTTGGCGATGATGTCTTCTTTATTGGTCTTCAGCGGCGCTACCGGGCTGACGATGCCCGGCTGCAGGGGGCCGTCATCCACATGGGAGAACGCGGCCAGCCCAATCTCGTCCTCACCCACGAAATGGTCCAGTGCCTTGACAACGGCATCCTTGGCCCGCTGCAACTTGGTCACTCCGGTCTCCTGCACCATGGACTCAGAAACATCCAGCAGGAACAAGGCCCTGGCCCGCTTGCGGACCTCGTGGAAGCTGTCCTGCATGGCAACAAGCGACTCCGCCTTGGGGAGTGGCAGCGGTTGGAGCGTCTCGGCGTACCGGCCGGTTGCCGCCACGGTGGCGTCCAGCTTTCCCTGGATGCTGCGGTAGCCGGACGCCTTGACGACGTCCTGGCCCTGCTCCGTCACGGCGAACGCGAGGAAGTCCTGCGCGGCCAGACGCTGCTGGCTCTGTACCCATTCGCCGTCAAGGATTACTGCCGGGTTGTCAGCCACGTGCACGCCGTCATTGGGGTAGATGGCCCGGAGGGGCTCCTTGGGCACGGGGCCGGACTGCTTTTTTGTACCGTCCTCGCTGACCACTCCCCGGTTATAGTCCCAGACCGCCTTTTCATCCACGATCACCGCGGAGAGGAACTCCGCGACATTCCCGGCGTCGTCAGCTTCCCTGGCGTGCCACAGGAAGTGTTCGGGAGTGGCCATGTAGTGGCTGGTGCCCAATTCCACGGCACGCACCTTCTCCACCAGGGACGGTGCATCCAGGTCCATGTCGTCCAAGCCCCCAAGGCTGCCTCCGGCGGCTCCGTAGGAAGCAGCAAGGGCCATCAAGCCCGACGTTGAGACGAGCGGACTGGCCTTGCCGAACTTGAATTTCCCCCAGTCGCCATGGCCGAGGCGCTCCCAGACGTCCTGCTCTTCGGACATTTTGAAGACGTCAGACCACGACGGCGGTGTGCTGTCCCAGCCGAGGGCGCGCACCATCGTCTCCGGCATGGCGACAATGATCGCACTCCGGGCGATGCTGGTTCCTTCCTGGCCGGCAGTGCTTCCGGTGGCATTTTCCCCTGCGATCCGTAACCACGCCGAGGAATCCGGCAGCCAGATGGAGGGCCTGTCGGCGGCCGGAACGCCTGGGAACTGCGCCCCCACCTTGCCGGCAGCGACTCCCGATTTTTCCTGGGTGACTGCCGGCGTCACACATTTACCGTCCACGTTGCGGGGTTTAGCGGTGTATGCGGCCGCCAGGGCGCGGACCATCTCGGCGTTCTCGAGCGAAGTGAGGATGTTCAAGGAGATGCAGGGCGAGGCGCCGGCGACGGCGGCAGGATTGTCCTGCGTCAAGGGCTCGGCCGCTGAAGGTGTATTGCCATTCCCCCCGGACGTGCCGCCTTCCCCTGGATCGGGAAAGAGCATGGTGCGCAGCACGAATGCGCCGCCAACGATGAGAAGGGCCACTGTGGCCGCCGCTGCGATCCAGATCCATCGCGGATAGATCGGGTCAGTTGCTGCGCGTCGACGGCCCATGCTCGTTTCCTTTGAAATCCGCCGGGTCACCCCGGTGTGAATGCAAATTATGAAACTGGCCCGCGGCAGTCACACCGCGGGTGCGCCTAGCCCCCCGCCCGGATGCCCCCGCAACTGGATACGCATTCTGAGGATAACCCCGCCGGGCGCAAAGATTCAGGTTGTTGATGGAATTTTGTGGGTTCCAGATCCTGGCGTACATGCTCTGGATCACGAAGGGTGCCAGGTCTAGATTGGTAATTGGCTTATGCAGAGGGCCCACCCGCCGCCGATCCAGGAGGGGACCATGAGCCCCACACCAAAACAACCCATCACCGATGACAGCATCCAGGTCCGACAGGTTAACCACTACCAGTTCAGCTGGGTGGCCGGGGACGCCGGAAAGCCGGGCACCTGGACCCTCCAGCTGGTCCTTGACCAAGGGGCGTGGGAGGAGGTCCTTACCCTTGACGCAGAGGACGCCGAGGTCCTCCAAGGCCTCCTGAAACGCTCAGCGACCGTGTACTACGACGTCCGCCGACGCACACTGATGTTCGGGACAACGCCGGCAGGGCAGTAACTGCCTGCCCGCACCGTCAGTCAGTCCAGGCCCGCATTAAGGATCCGCAGGGCGTTCTCCTGCGCCTCCAGTGTTTGCTCAGCCACCATCTCGCCGCGAAGGTGGCCTGCGCTGGCAATGATGTTTCGAAGTTCCGTGACACTGCGTGCTGTGCCGGCGTCCCGGTGCGCCATGTCGTGGCAGTTGGCGCACAGGGGCACAAGGTCCGCGACGGGGTCCAGTTGGTATCCGTTGCCCAGCAGGGATGCCGGCACAGTGTGGTGGACGTGGATGAATCCTTCTCCGAGTTCACCGTAACGCGCCTCGAAGGAGAAACTACAGGCAGCGCATGACGTGCCATGGAACGCCAGGCATATTCGCCGCGCGTCCGGGTCGCGTTCATAGCGGTTCACTTCAATACTGCTGACCGCCTCCACCGGGTAGGTTCCTGGAACCAGTTCGTTGACGGTGGCGGCGGCAGGTCCCAGCTCCCGCCACAGCCGGCGAAGCCCAGGCTCCGCCGACAACGGGACCGTCGTCGGTTGGCGGATCGCGTTGCCCCACCGGACGCCGGGCACTGCTGTGGCCAACACGTCCGGCCTTATCTGCTCGCCAAGGGGCAGCAAGGCGTCGAAGACGACACCGACATACTGCCCGTCTGCCTGCGCATCCTGGCGATGCCCCGCTTGGCAGATCCCGGTGAGCACAGCGCCGTGGCCGATCAGGCCGCTGCCCGCGTCACTGCTGCCGTGGAGGAAAAGCCAAACTTCCGTTCCGGGCCCAATGTTCCGGCGTCGATTAACACCCCAGCGGACAAAAAACCGGCCGGCTTCCCTGACCTGCTCGACGGCGTCCCGGTAGTTCCAAGGGTTCCGCCCGTCCGTATTCCATCCCAGAATTACTGCTGCCACTGCTTTAGCCAGGCAGCCGGACTAGATGGATTCCTTGGCCAGTGCCTTGGTTTTGGCGGGCGTTTCACGTCCGAGACGCTCATCGAGCGTCACCCGTAGCCTGGCCGCTGCAACCTGGACACGGTGCTCGGCAGGAGTGGCCTTCTTCTTCGCCGGTTTGGCGGTGGTACTCCGGGGAGTATGGACAAACCGGTGTTCAGATGACGCAGCGCTCATTGTCCAACCTCCTCAGTCTTGTGCTTACCAGTCATTTCATTGTCGCCCATCTCTCCATCGGAGTCCACGGACTGGACATCCTGGGCGGAGTCGTAGTCCTCCCCGTTCTCATCGCCGGAGACGTTTTTCCAGGCGATATCGAACAACTCGAGTTCCTCCTCGCGCGCCAGTTCGCTCCGCGCCAGAACTTCCAGCGTTGCGAGCCCCAGGGCCTTGGTCCCTTCATCGTCGTCCAATGCGCGGTCCAGCGCCCACTGGGTCCGCCGCCACCATTCGGCGCGGCTGTCAGCTTCGGTCTTCTGCCTCAGCGCCTGCACGTCCGCTTCCCGCTTTTGATCCAGTGCCGTCTTGTCTGCAGCCGTACGCTGCTTGAGCGTCCGCCAGTTGATGTAAAAAGCCAGAAGGGCCGCAATGAGAACGGCCAGGGGTCCCAGGCCGGCAAGTATTACCCACCAGTCGGCCGGCCCTGAATGGACTACGACGTCGAGCGGGCTGGGGGAGGGGGCGGGAGTCACCCGACCAGCATAAGTGGCGGGATGAAAGCACCCTAAGCGTGTTCTTCTTCCGGCAACGAGTACGAGGAGCCTGACGGCGTACGTGACAGCAGCCCGAAGTCCACCAGGTAGCGGCGCAGCAGCACTACGTCGTCGGTATAGCTGAGGAGCCGTTCATTGACCTGTCTCTCCGTCAGGGTTTCACCCGGCTTGATGGCCTGACTGACTATCCAGGCCAGGAGCTCCCGCCGCTCTGCCTTATTAGCGGGATACCTCTCAATCCTGCCCAGGCGCATGAACCGGTCCAAACCTGTCTGCGCCTGCCGTCGCGGTTGCTGCCCCAGAAGGTCACGGAATATCGATCCGGATGCCTCCAAATGACCGGAAGCATTCCGTTCCACAAGACCGGAATCAAGCAGGGCAGCGACGGCCCGCTTTCGCCGTTGATCGTTGGCATCACCAGGGACCTCGGCGCCGAGCACTATGTGCGCGTACGCGGCTCGTGCGTCATCGTTGGCGAGAGCTGCCATCACACGCCGCCAGTGCGGTCCGCTCATCCGCCTGCTTCCAGCCACTCCGTTGTCCTTACTCCACATCCGTCCCGACCGTATTGCGAGTGAACGAAAAGAGGCGGCCCGGATGGACGGCGCCTCTCCGTCAGACGGCTGTGTATCCTCCATCAACGAGGTAGTAGCCACCGGTCATGAACGATGCGTCCTCGGACAGGAGGAAGGCAACGAGGTGGGCGACTTCCTCGGACCTGCCAAGCCGGCCCAGCGCGTGCTTTCCTTCGAGCACCTGCAGGGCTTCGGCGCTGAGGCTGCTCTCAACGAGCGGCGTCCTGATGTAGCCCGGGCCAACCGAGTTGATGCGCAGGCCCTGGGGTCCATATTCGGCGGCGGCGTTCTTGGTAATCCCCACCACCCCGTGTTTTGCGGCGGTGTAAGCGCCGTTCCCCAGGGCTGCGACACTCCCGTGAATGGAGGCCATATTCACGATGGCGCACTTGTCCGCGCCGGCAGCGAGCATCTGCGGTATCTGGTAACGCATGCCGTACAGCACCCCGTTGAGGTTGATATCGATGACCTTGTCCCACTCGTCCAGGTCGGTTTCGCCAGCGGGCGCCTGCTTGCCGCCGATGCCCGCATTGTTGACGGCTAAATGGAGGGCCCCGTAGGTGTCAACGGCGTGGCGGACAACCTTCTCGGCGTCCTCCTTGTTCGCCGTGTCCTGGCGGACGGCCGAGGCGGTCCCGCCGTCGCCAACGATTTCCTGGACAACGCGCTCCGCCGCCTCCAGATTGATGTCGGTTACCACCACTGGCACCCTTGGCGGCGAGTTCCTTACAGATTGCCTCGCCGATGCCGGAGCCGCCTCCGGTGACCAGCGCAACTTTGCCCGTGAACTGTGCCATGGCTTTCCTCTCTCTATGGGCTACTGGAAGTCGGCGAGCCAGAGATCCGGCCCGAAGACTTCGTACTGGATGTCTTTTGCCGGAATTCCCGTAGCGATCAGGTCGCTCCGGACGGCTTGGAGGAACGGCAGCGGGCCGCAGAGGTAGTACTCGGCGTCGATCGGAAACTCCACGGCGTTGATATCCATGAACCCCTGGAATGAGGTGCCGCCTGAATCTTTATCCGGATTCAGGAACCAGGTGTACAGGGATCCGTCAGCCAGCAGACCGAGGTCCTCGGTGACCTGCCGGCGGAGCGGAAACGAGGCCGGAGCGTCATCTGCGTGCAGGAACATCACCTGGCGCAACGAGCCGGCCTTCACGAGGTGGGACAGCATTCCGGCCATTGGAGTGATGCCGATCCCTGCGCTCGCCAGAACCACCGGCCTGTCCGTGTACCCCAGCACCACGTCGCCGAAAGGCGCTGACAGCACCACTTCGTCGCCCACCTTGACGTCGTTGTGCAGCAGGTTGGACATCTCGCCGTCGGGAGTGCCCAGCCCGTGCACCCTTTTGACCGCGAAATGCCGGTGTTTCCCGTCGTCCGCGCGGGTGAGGCTGTATTGGCGCGGCTGATGCACGCCGTCGTTCATAAGCATTTTGATGGTCACGTACTGTCCGGGCAGGGACGGCTTGACCTCGCGTTCGTCGGTCCTTTCCACCACGAAGGTGACCACATCCTCGGTCTCCTGGATGCGCTCGGCCACCCGCCACGTCCGCCAGATGGTGCCCGGTGAAAGGTGCACCGCGTTGTAGAGGCCACGTTCCTTGTTGATCAGCATGTTCGCCATCAGCCAGTAGACCTCGTCCCAGGCTTCGGCAACCGGCGGGGTAACGGCGTCGCCCAGCACATCGACGATTGCCCACATCAGGTGGTCATGGACGGTCTGGTACTGGTCCGGGCTCAGGCCGAGCGAGACGTGTTTATGGGCAACGCGTGACAGCAGGTGGTCAGGCAGCTGGTCCGGTTTCTCCACTAAATACCTGGCGAACGCAGCGATTGATCCGGCCAGCGCCTGCTGCTGGCGGCCGTCCGCCTGGTTGCCCCGGTTGAAGAGACCGTCCAGCAGGTCCGGCCGCGCTTCGAACATGTGCTTGTAGAAGCGTTTGGCGATCTCCCCGATATGCTCTCCGACCACGGGCAGGGTCGCCTCGATGACGGGACGTGACGTGTCAGAGAGCATCATCGGTCCTTCCGGAATGTCCTGGCAGCGGCCAGCCTTCAGGGGTGCAAATCTAACAGCATTGGCACCCCGGGAGAAGAGGCAACCGACCGGTCCAGGCAGCCGAAAACCCCTTGTCCTCGGCCTGGAGTTAGGCAACGATGGTGATCTACTCCAGGAGGCGGCCATGGTCCAGCTGGGCAAATTCGAAAAGTACCTGATCGAGGAATTCTTCGACGACTACCGGGCCGGCGACATGACCCACCGGACCTTCACCCGCCGGGTGGCATTCATCACCGGGAGTATGACCGCCGCTTCCGCCGCCATGCTTCTCGTGGGCTGCACGCCCGAGGAGGTCCCGCGCAGTACGGACCCCATGCCCACGCCCAGTCCGTCATCCTCGACGGCGGGCAACGGCACGTCGACGTCGGGCGCCGTTCCCGGAGCCACGAGCCCGCTGTCCGTTCCGGAGGGCACGCAGGGGATAACGACGTCGACCGTCACCTTCCCCTCCGGCGGCACGGACATCAGTGGTTACCTTGCCCGGCAGGAGGCCGCAGCGGCTGGTCCTGCCGTAATGATCTGCCACGAAAACCGCGGACTGACGCCGCACATCCAGGACGTGGCCCGGCGTTTTGCCAAGGCTGGCTACAGCGCCCTGGCGCTTGACCTGCTCAGCAGGGAAGGAGGAACGGCGGGCATGGACCCCGACGCCGTGCCGGGTGCGCTGACCAGGGCCGGTGCACCGCGCCACGTGGGCGACTTCGCCGCGGCCTTCGACTACCTGGCGGCACAGGACTTCGTTGACCCTGCCCGCATCGGCATGAACGGCTACTGCTTCGGCGGCGGCATTACCTGGCAGGCGGCCACAGAACTGAGCGGCCTTAAAGCCACTGCCGCGTTTTACGGACCGGCCCCGGACCTCAACAGGGTTCCCGGCATCAAGGCGGCCGTCTTCGGCGTCTACGCGGAGCGGGACCAGCGCATCACCGGAGCCATGCCGGCACTCCGCGACGCTTTGGCCGCAACGTCGGTAACCCATCAGCTCACCGTCTATCCGGGCGTCGACCATGCCTTTCACAACGACACCGGCGAGCGCTACAACGAAGCGCAAGCAACGGCCGCGTGGAACGACACGATGGCCTGGTGCGGGCAGCACCTTTAGTCCGCGGACGGCTGGTTTCCACCCCTGCCGTTCATCAGTATGCTTACTATTGTTGGGTAAGCCGATCACGAGGAAGGCATCATCATGACTGAACAGAACCTCCCTGACGACGAACTGGAAGTTGTCGAGGAAAACGACGTGCTTCTCGACGAGACTCCCGGCGCCGCCGCATCCTTCGAACTCGACCCCGTCTCCGGCGAACCGGACAACTACCCGGGTGCCGCCGAAAACAATCCGGACCGCTGGCAGGAGGATCCCCTGCTCCAGGATGAGGCCGTATCCGGCGAAGAAGAGGACTTTCTCAGCGATCAGACACTGCGGGACGAGACGGCCGAAGCCCGGTATGAGGCCGGCGACGAGCAGGTGCCCCCTGGTACGCCGACCCTCGGCGAAGCCGTTGCAGACGTTGACTTTGGCGAAAACCCGGGCGGTGCGGAAGCCGAGGGCAGCGACGACACGGAAAACTTCGGCGGTTCCCCGCTCAGCGAATTCGATCCGGACGATTTGGAACGCTAAGCCAACAGCATCTGGCCTTCGGCCCAAAGTGGGCTAAAATACTAAGCAGACTGATGAATATCGGTTGGCAAGATCAAGACTGAAGGAGTTTCACATGAACTTGGGAAGCATGATCAAGAACGCCGCTGGACGATTCGCAGGCAGGGCCGAGACCGGCGGAACAGTGCGCCGGCGCGGCATCGGCGCACCAGGACGCACCCCGCACACAACCGGTGCGGTGGGCGGCAGGCAAAGTGGCATCGCCGGCAAGATTATGGGAATGCTCAGGCGGCACTGACCCCCAGATGACACACCACAAGGCAGGTTCCTCCGGAGCCTGCTTTTTGGTTTCCCCCTTCAACCATGCGTGAACTCATTGTCCTTGGAACTGCATCGCAGGTCCCTACCCGCACCAGGAACCATAACGGGTACCTGCTGCGCTGGGACCGCGAAGGCCTGCTCTTCGACCCCGGCGAGGGCACCCAGCGCCAGATGATCCATGCCGGTGTATCGGCAACCCAAATCACCAGGATCTGCCTCACCCACGTCCACGGCGACCACTGTTTCGGCCTGCCCGGCGTGCTGTCCCGCATGGCTTTGGACGGGGTCACGCATCCCGTACACCTCCACTATCCCGCGTCCGGGGAGGATGTGGTCCGGGCCCTCGTTTCCATCAGTTCGCCCGGGATCGACCTGAGGCTCCAGCCCCACGGCGCGTCCGGGGCTATTGCTGAAGGGCTGTACGTCCGGCCATTGAAGCACCGCATCGAAACCTACGGCTACCGGCTCACGGAACCTGACGGCCGCACCCTGTTGCCCCACCTGCTCGCGGCAGCGGGCATTGAAGGCCCTGACGTGGGGCGCCTGCAGCGCGAAGGCTCCCTCGCCGGCGTCGGACTGGAAGACGTCAGCGTGCCCCGGCCCGGGCAGCGCTTCGCGTTCGTCATGGACACCGCGCCCTGCACGGGCGCCGAAGAGCTGGCCGACGGCGTGGACCTCCTGGTCGCCGAGTCCACCTTCAGCGACGACGACGCCGGGCTGGCGCACCAGTACCGCCACCTCACCGCCGGGCAGGCAGGGGAGTTGGCGGCAGGCGCCGCTGCCGGCACCCTGGTGCTCACGCATTTCTCGTCCAGGTACGGCGACGACCTCGCCATGCTTGCCGGGCAGGGCGCCGCGCGGGCGGACAGCACCCGTGTCATTGCCGCCCATGACCTGCAGCGGATCGCCTTCCCCCGGCGTGACCGCTGGCCGGAGGGCGGGGTCACGGACGGACCGGCCGCGGGGAGCGGGAACATTGCCAAAGCGCGCAAGGAGGATCACAGTGAAATACGTGGCAGCAGTCCGGAAGCTGGCCACCCGACCCGGCGTGGAGGCCGACAATGAGCGCAACTTCCGAAGAAGTGTTTGACGTTACTCCCGAAGACAAGGAACCCGCCCTCAAACGGGTACTCGGCCCCAAACTCCTCCTGCTGTTCATCGTGGGGGACATCCTCGGCGCCGGCGTCTATGCCGTGACCGGAACCATGGCAGGGACAGTGGGCGGCATCGTCTGGCTGCCCTTCCTGCTGGCGTTCGTGGTGGCCACGCTGACAGCCTTTTCCTACCTTGAGCTGGTCACCCAGTATCCGCAGGCCGCGGGGGCCGCGCTCTATACGCACAAAGCATTCGGGATCCACTTCGTCACCTTCCTCGTCGCCTTCGCCGTGGTCTGCTCCGGCATTACCAGCGCATCGACATCGGCGAACGTCCTGGCCCAAAACTTTTTCGGCGGGCTGGAGATCAACGGGGTGATGGGTGATCCGGGGCAGGGCGTGATCACTGCGGTAGCCCTCGCCTTTATGCTCCTGCTGGCGGCCATCAATCTGCGCGGCGTGGGGGAGAGCGTTAAATTCAACGTGGTGCTGACCCTGGTGGAGATGATCGCGCTCTGCATCGTGATCGGCGTCGGCTTCTACGTTATGGCCCAGGGGACAGGCAATCCGGGCGAAATCTTCGTGTTCAACGACTACCAGGACAAGGGACTGTTCCTGGCCGTCACCGCCGCCACCTCCATCGCCTTCTTTGCCATGGTGGGCTTCGAAGACTCGGTGAACATGGTGGAAGAAACCCGGAACCCCGAAAAGATCTTCCCCCGGACCATGCTGACCGGGCTCGGTATTGCCGTGCTCCTCTACATGCTGGTGGCGGTCTCCGTGGTCAGCGTCCTGACCCCCACGGAGCTTGAAGGCATCCGGGAAGCTGAGGGAGCCGCGCTCCTGGAAGTGGTCCACAAAGGGTCACCCGACTTTCCGATCGACCGGGTCTTCCCGTTCCTGGCCGTCTTCGCCGTCGCCAACACAGCCCTGATCAACATGCTGATGGCCAGCCGCCTCATCTACGGCATGGCCCGGCAACACGTCCTGCCGCGGGCCTTGGGGAAGGTGCTGCCCGTTCGCCGCACCCCCTGGGCCGGCATCGCCTTCTCCACCATCCTCGCGCTGGGCCTGATCCTCTATGTGACCAGCGATCCCGAGAGCAACATTGTGGCCAACCTGTCCGGCACCACGGCGTTCCTGCTGCTGTGCGTCTTTACCGTGGTGAACGTGGCCTGCCTGGTGCTGCGGCGGAAGCGGGACCCCGACCGGAAGGTGTTCTTCACCTCGCCCGGCCAACTGCCCCTCGTGGCGGCACTGCTCTGCGCGTTCCTTGCCGGCCCGTGGGTGGGCCGCAACGTGATCCAGTACCAGATTGCCGGCGGACTGATGGTGATCGGGGTTGTCCTGTGGCTGGTTACCTGGCTGGTCAACCGGCGGACAAACGACAGGGATTCCAACGACAGGGATAGGGTTAACCCATGACTGCCTCTGCAGAATCAACAGTTACTTTCGACGGCCGCTTCGCCCGGGAACTGGCGGAATTGGCGGTTCCCTGGCAGGCGGAGGAAGCCCCCGACCCGCAGCTCCTGGTCTTCAATGAAGCGCTCGCACATGAGCTGGGACTCGACCCGGACTACCTGCGCATGCCCGAGGGCGTCCGGCTCCTGCTCGGCAACCACCTGCCGGAAGGGGCAACCCCCGTGGCCCAGGCCTACGCCGGACACCAGTTCGGTGGCTACTCGCCGTTGCTCGGCGACGGCCGGGCCCTGCTCCTCGGCGAGATCGTGGACGCGAACGGCCGCCTGCGGGACATCCATCTCAAAGGCTCGGGCCGCACACCCTTTGCGCGGGCAGGCGATGGCCGTGCCGTCGTCGGTCCCATGCTGCGCGAGTACCTGGTGAGCGAGGCGATGCATGCGCTGGGCATCCCCACCACCCGCTCGCTCGCCGTGGTGGGCACCGGACGGCAGGTGCGCCGGGATGACATGCTGCCCGGCGCGGTCCTGGCCCGTGTGGCCAGCAGCCACCTGCGCGTGGGAAGTTTCCAGTACGCGCGGGCAACGGACAACATCGAGCTCCTGCGCCGGCTGGCGGACCACGCCATCGCCAGGCACTACCCGGCCGCTGCCGAAGCAGAAAACCCGTACCTGGCCCTCTTTAAGGGCGTAGTGTCCGCCCAGGCCTCGCTGGTGGCGCAGTGGATGCTGGTGGGGTTTGTCCATGGTGTGATGAATACGGACAACATGACCATCTCCGGTGAAACCATCGACTACGGACCCTGCGCCTTTATGGACGCCTTTAATCCCGCCGCGGTCTACAGCTCCATCGACGTCGGCGGACGCTATGCGTACGCCAACCAGCCCGTCGTGGCCGAATGGAACCTCGCCCGCCTCGCCGAAGCGATGCTGCCGCTTTTCAATGAGGACCAGGAACAGGCCGTTGCCCCCGCCGTGGAAGCCCTGGGCGAATTCCGGAAGCAGTACAGCGATGCCTGGTTCAGCGGCATGAAAACCAAGCTGGGCCTCCCGGAAGCCCCGGCCGGAAGCCCTGGGGACGCCGCAGCATCGGAGCTGGTGGACGGGGTTGTTGCGCTGCTCAAGGACGGCCCCGTCGATTACACCCAGTTCTTCCGGAACCTCGGCCAGGCAGCGCGCGGGAACGTCCGGCCGGCCCGCGGCATGGTCCTGGACCTCGCCGCGTTCGATGCCTGGGCCGGGCAGTGGCTGGCACTGGATCCCGACGCTGACCTGATGGATTCGGTGAACCCGGTGTACATCCCGCGCAACCACCTCGTGGAGGAAGCGCTCGCGGCCGCCACCGAGGGGGACCTTGATCCGCTGCACCGGCTGCTGCAGGCCGTCAATGCTCCCTACGATGAACGCCCGGGCCTTGAACGCTACACGGAAGGCCCGCCGGAAGACTTCGGCACCTACATGACCTTCTGCGGTACGTAACCCGGAA
>NZ_JARHXQ010000123.1:0-3889 GCF_029222765.1 Arthrobacter sp. Cr_A7
CCGGGGACGGATTGAACTCTCGGTACACGCGGAAGCGGGGCTTCACCAGGCGGATGCCGGCCAGCGAAACCACGGGGAGGACCAGCAACAGGACACTGAGCGTCAGGAGATCCCGCCGCCCCATGACGTGGGCGGCCGCGAGGGCAGCAGCGCCGGCCCCCAGCATTCCCCAGCCGCGCTGGGTGAAGAGGTGCCGTGGCAGTCTGTCGAGCAGCGCCATGGGTCCGCCTAGTGGTTCCTGCCCACGCCGGCCACCGGGGCAGGGCTCCTGCCGGTGGTCCTGGGCTGCCGGGCGGGCTCGGCCGGCGTGTGCGGAACGGGCAGGCGCGACAGGATGCCCCGCAGGACGGTGTGCGGAGTCTCGCCCGCTCCGGCCGCCTTCCGGTCCAGGATGATGCGGTGCGCCAGGACGGCCTCTGCCACCTGGAGCACGTCATCGGGCAAAACGAAGTCCCGGCCGTCAAGGGCGGCAGTGGCCTTCGCTGCACGCAACAGCTGCAGCATGGAACGGGGGCTCGCGCCCAGCCGGAGGAGGGGGCTTTCCCGGGTGGCCCTGCCCACCGAAACCGTGTACTCCTTGACCGCCTGCGAAACATAGACCTGCTGGACGCTGGCGATCATGGCGGCCACGTCGGCCGTGGTTATCACAGCGGCGACCTTGGCCAGCGGAGAGGTGGCCTGATGTGTTTCGAGCATCTCGATCTCGGCGTCCTTGTCCGGGTAGCCCATGGAGATCCGTGCCATGAACCGGTCCCGCTGCGCCTCCGGCAGAGGATAGGTTCCTTCCATCTCAATGGGATTCTGGGTGGCAACCACCATGAACGGCTCGTCGAGCCGGTAGGAGTTGCCGTCCACGGTGACCTGGTGCTCCTCCATGCACTCGAGGAGGGCGGACTGGGTTTTGGCGGACGCGCGGTTGATTTCGTCGCCGATGACGATGTTCGCGAATACCGCACCGGGCCGGAACTCGAACAGCCTGGACGCCTGGTTGTAGATGGACACCCCGGTGACGTCGGAGGGCAGCAGGTCAGGGGTGAACTGGATGCGGTTGACGGTGCAGTCGATGGTCCGGGCCAGCGTCTTGGCCAGGAGGGTCTTCCCGACGCCGGGTACGTCCTCGAGCAGCAGGTGGCCCTGCGCCAGCAGGACAGTCAGCGCCAGCTTTGCAGCATCCGATTTCCCATCGATTACCGTGTTCACCGTTGTCAGGATGCGCTGGCTTGCCGCGTGGAAAGACTCACCGTCCATCGCCGCCGGACGGTGCCCGTTCAGGCGGCTGACGGGGTCCGGGACGCCGGCCAGGTTGCCGGTAGCAGCGCTCACATCGTTGGCAGTACGTCGGTGGGATTCCATCGGCAACCTTTCAGCCCGGGGTCTCGCCTGGACGGGACAAGTAAGCCTGCCTTCGCCCGTCGGTGGGCGTTCGCATCTGTCCGTACCAGACTACTAACACAACTGCCGCAGCTGACAGAGAGTTCCGGCAAAAATGGGGCCAACCTCCGCAGTTAGGCTGGAGGGATGTGCAACACGCTGATCCCCGACGCTTACCGCAGCCCCGTTGCCGGGGACGCACCCGATCCTGAGAACGGCAGGAAGCGCGAGTTCCCGCCCGCCCCGGAACCCCTGCCGGTGCCCGTCATGGACAACCACACCCACCTCGATTTTCCCGACGGGAAGGCGCCCGTGGGCATTAAGGCCGCCCTGGATGCAGCGGCCGCGGTGGGTGTCCAGGGTGCGGTGCAGGTGGGCTGCGACCTCGAGTCCTCCCGTTTCACCGTGCAGGCGGTGGACCAGGACGAACGGCTCCTCGGGGCTGTTGCCCTGCACCCCAACGATGCCCCCCGCTACGCGGCCCGTGGCGGGCTGGAAGAGGCGCTCGCTGAAATCGAGCAGCTGGCAGCCCACCCGCGCATCAGGGCCATCGGGGAGACCGGGCTGGACTTCTTCCGTACCGAAGGCGAAGGCCTGGTCCACCAGAAATACTCCTTCCGCCGCCATATCGACATTGCCAAGCGCCTGGGCCTCACACTGCAGATCCACGACCGTGACGCGCACAGTGACGTGGTGCAGGTCCTGCGGGAGGAAGGCGCACCGGAGCGGGTCGTGTTCCACTGCTTCTCGGGTGATGAGGAGCTGGCCGCAGTCTGCAACCAGGAGGGCTGGTGGATGTCCTTCGCGGGAACACTCACCTTCCGGAACGCCACAAACCTGCGTGCCGCGCTGGCCGTCGCCGATCCTGCGTTGGTCCTGGTGGAAACCGATGCTCCCTTCCTCACACCCCACCCGCACCGGGGCCGGCCGAACGCGAGCTACATGGTGCCCTACACGGTGCGTGCCATGGCTGAATTGACAAAGACCGACCTCGCCTCGATGTGCGCCGGTATCAGCGAAAATACCGTGCGGGCGTACGGATCCTGGGTGTAACGAAACAGCTTTGTTGCTCACCCCGGGGAATACCTGGTATGCAAAATTGTTGGTCCCTTTATAACGCTACGGTTACAGTGAAGAACTATTAGCCGGGGTCGGGGAAGGCCAGCGGGTAATTCACTTCTTTCTGCAGCACGATGTGCCGGACCTTGTTCCGGCCTGACCGTTGCGCGAAGTGTGGCGGCGCAACGGTGCCCGGACTGCCTCATGCAAGGCGGTGCCGGGCATTTTATTGCGCGATCCCCGTGCCCGGATGGACCTAAAGTTATGGGCAATCGTGGTCAAGTTCTTCACAACGGACGGCAAGTTCAGCTTTATCAAAGTTGGCGCCCAGTTGCTGGTGCTTTGCGCGCTGGTGGTGGGGCTCGTAGCCTTCGTCGGCAATAACAAAACCGTCACGCTCAATGTCGACGGCAAAGTCACGTCCGTGCAGACCTTCGGCGGTACCGTGGGCCAGGTGGTCAAGAGCGCCAACCTTGAGCTCAAGCCCACCGACCGGGTCTCCCCGGCCATCGACGCCTCCGTCCAGAACGGCACCGTCATCAACGTCAACCAGGCCAAAGAGGTCAAGGTGAGCCTGGACGGGGCAGAGAAGACCGTCAACACCAACGCCCAGGACGTGGCTGGCCTGGTGACCGAGCTTGGTGTTGCCAGCGCATCGTCCGTTTCGGTTCCCAAGGACGCGCAGCTCGCCGTCGCGGGATCCTTCGTCTCGATCTCCACTCCCAAGACCGTCAGCATCGTCGCCGACGGCAAGGTGGATACCGCCACCACCACCGCAGCCACGGTTGGCAAGGTTCTGGAAGACGCCGGCCTGACCCTCGGCGCCAACGACCGCACTTCCCAGCCCGCCAACGCCCACGTGGTCAACAACATGGTGATCAAGGTCTCCCGCGTGGATAACGCCCAGACCGCCGTGACCACCGACGAGGTTCCTTTCGAAAAGGTCACCACGGAGAGCGCCGAGCTTCTGAAGGGCGAACAGGAAGTCACCCAGGCAGGTTCTGCCGGAAAGATCGAAAAGACCTACAAACTGGTTCTGGTGGATGGCCGCGAAGCGTCGCGCACCCTGGTTTCGGAGACGGTATCCGTCCAGCCTGTTGCTGAGAAGATTACGGTCGGCACCAAGCCGAAGCCGGTGGCCCAGGCAGCTCCGGCCCCCGCGGCCGGCACCAACACCGGCGCAGCCGCCCCCGCCATCATGAACGAAGCCATGTGGGACAAGATTGCCCAGTGCGAATCCGGCGGAAACTGGAGCATCAACACCGGCAACGGCTACTACGGCGGCCTGCAGTTCGATATCCAGACCTGGATCGGATCCGGCGGCGGAGCCTATGCGCCAAACGCCAGCCTGGCGACGAAAGCCCAGCAGATCGACATCGCCAACCGCGTCTACGCACAGCGCGGCCTGCAGCCCTGGGGCTGCGGCTGGGCAGCCACCAGCTGACCAGGAGCGGGCACC
>NZ_JARHXQ010000124.1:0-11005 GCF_029222765.1 Arthrobacter sp. Cr_A7
CCGGGTTCACGGGGCGCAATAAACCTTCCCTGCCCTTCCGCCCGCTCCTACCCTTGCACCATGTCCCTGTTTGCGTTCCCCAATCCCGTCAATGAGTACGCCGCCCGCGTCACGGCCGGCCTGGTTGTCCTCTTGGCGCTGCTCACCGCGGCGGCCGGCTCGGTGTGGGGGCTGCTGGCCATCGCCGCGGGTTTCTGGCTGCGCCTGCTGTTCGGTCCGCGGATTTCGCCCCTGGCTCTTCTGTCCGTGAAAGTCATCACGCCCAGGCTGGGGAAGGTGAAGCTGGTCCCCGGCCCGCCCAAGCGGTTTGCCCAGGGAATGGGTGCCTTCGTGTCAACCGCGTCCTTGCTGCTCTACGCTGCCGGAGCCGTACCGGCTGCATGGACGGTGCTGGGCATCCTGGTCGTCGCGGCCTCCCTGGAAGCGTTCCTGGGCTTCTGCCTGGGGTGCGCGATCTTCGGGCTCCTGCAGCGCCGCGGCCTTATTCCGGCGGAGGTCTGCGAGGCCTGCAACGACATCAACCTTCGCCGGTTGTGACCTTCACCAGCTGGTCAGCCATGCCACGGATGACCTCCGGAGCTTCCAATGCTTCCAGCCACTCGCCGGGCAGGCAGTCCTCGCCGTAGTAGGCCCCCAAAATATTGCCGGCCACCGATCCGGTGGAGTCGCTGTCGCCGCTGTGGTTGACAGCCAGGGCCACCGCGGCACGGAAGTGACGGACAGGCAGGGGGTCCCCGCCGCCGGCGGCCGGGTCAGGGATGGTGGCCAGGACCGCATAGAGTCCGACGGCGAGCGCTTCCTCGGCCACCCATCCTTCGCCCAGGGTGCTGACAACTTCTTCCGGCGCCACAGCGCCCTTGTCCGCCAGGCGGAGGGCTGCCGCAAGGCGTTCCGGCAGCTCCGGCGCCACATCGGTGAGGGTGGCGGCGTGGGCGGCCACGCCGGCGGCCGCCTCCTGCAGGCTTTCGCCGGTGACCAGGCGGTGGATGAGGAGGCTGAAGATTCCGGCGCTTTGGCGGGCGGACGGGTGGCCGTGCGTCAGTGAGGCGGCGTCGGCACTCAACTTGTAGACGGCGTCGGGCGTGATGTGCGGGATCAGTCCGAACGGGGCAGAACGCATCACCGTTCCGCAGCCCTTGGACTCGGGATTGACGGGGCGCACGGAGGTTCCCATTTCTCCTGTTGCCAGTCCGGAGATGCAGGCCTTCCCGGGGTGGCGCCGCTGGTGGAGAACGGTGTTTCCGTCGATCCAGCGTGGCTGCGGGGCGGGTGCAGCCGGACCCGCGTCCTCACCCTGCGTGGCGAGCCAGCGCAGGTATGCCAGCCACAGGCAGGCGTTGACGTCCGCGCCGACGCCCGAGTTGGCCCACTCGAGGGCTTCCACGAGCCCGTCCACGGTGTACAGGGTCATCTGGGTATCGTCCGAGAAATGGGCGCCGTCGGGAAGCTCCGCAAAACCGGTGAGGCCCTGCGCCCCGAAGCGGCGCCGGATCTCATCGATCTCGTCGAACTCCACCGCGTACCCCAAGGAATCCCCCAGCGCGCCGCCCAGCAGGCAGCCGTTGATGCGGGACTTCAGGGTGGGCGCGGAAGCGCGGGTCTCGATGCTCATGCAGTAAATTTACCGTGGCGGGGGACAGGCGCCGTCAGCTCTGCCAGCTCAACGTACCGTTCCGATAAACACGCCACATAGAAGCACACCCCAGTAGAAGCACAGCCCAGCAAACGCACAGTCTGGGCTGGAATAATGCTTGGGTTGCCCGGCGGCAGCACCCCGTACGCCACACACCAACCTGAAGGTTCCCCATGAGCACGCCCGATCCAGCCCCACACGACAACCTGCCGGCAGGCAGTCCGGATGCTGCCCCGCCCGGGCTCCTGCCCAGGCTTGCTGCCGAGGGCTTCGGCAGCCTCTTCGTTGCGGTTGCCGGGCTCGGGGTGCCCCTCTTCAGCATCCCGCAGTCCAGCCCGCTGCCCGCGGCGCTCGCCGCAGGCCTGGCGGTGACGGCTGCGATGCTCGCCGTCGGCCACGTTTCCGGTGGCCACTTCAACCCGGCCATTACTCTGGGCCACCTCCTGGCCGGCCGGATCAGGGCCGGCGCAGCCGCTGCCTATGCCGCAGCACAGCTGGCGGGTGCCGCGGTGGGCGCCCTGGCCCTGCACGCGGTACTGCGCACGCTTCCCGGCATCGCCGACAGCCGGACGGCGTTTGATACGGTCACCGCCGGTTTTGGCGAGCACTCCATCATTTCCGCGCCACTGGCAGCGGTGCTGCTCCTTGAGGTCCTGGGCGCTGCCATCATCGTGGCCGTCTTCCTGGGTGCGGCCGCCCGCGACCGCATCAGCGGGGCGGCTGCCCCGGTTGCCGTTGGCCTGACCTTTGCTGCCCTGCTGCAGCTGGGCCAGGCCGTGGGCAACCTGCCGTTCAATCCGGCGCGGGCTGCTGCCTCCGCCATCTTCAGTTCCGGCTGGGCACTGGAACAGCTGTGGGTTTTCCTGGCGGCGCCGTTGGTGGGTGCTGCCATTGCAGGCCTCCTGTTCCGCAGTTTCCGGGTTGCAGCGTCCGCTGGCCCCGGCGCTGGCGCTGCAGCGATGACGACGGGAGCCCCCGCCGGGGAGGCCGACGACGAACACCAGGAAGTGCCCGGGGCCAGCGTGGCGGATGGAACGGCCAGCGCACCGGCGGACGGTGTGCAGGCGGACAAAGCCCAATCACGCGGTGCGCAGGCAGACAGCGAGGCGCAGGAGTTTTTCGAGGGCAAGCGGGCGTGATGCCGGCAACTGCGCCGGTTACGCACAGTGTCAGTGGCAGCCGATAGCTTAGGAATATGCGGTTACTTCATACATCGGACTGGCACCTGGGCCGTTCCTTCCACGGCGTGGGCATGCTGGACGCCCAGCGCGCCTTCATCGACCAGCTCGTGGCTGCTGTGTCCCGGCACCACGTTGATGTCGTCCTGATTGCCGGCGATGTGTATGACCGCGCCTTGCCCGGAGTGGACGTCGTCCACCTGCTGGACGACGCCCTGGTCCGGCTGACCTCCGCCGGGGCCAAAGTGGTGCTGACCAGCGGCAACCATGACTCGGCCATCCGCCTGGGCTTCGCTGCCCGGTTGCTGGAGCGCGGGGGAGTACACCTCCGGACCAGGCTGGAGAGCCTGGACCAGCCGCTGCTGCTGCCGCTGGGCCAGGATGCGGCAGGAAAAGAAAGCGTGGCAGCCATCTATGGCATCCCGTGGCTCGAACCCCGGCTCGTTGCCGAGCAGCTCGGGGTGGATACCGCCAGCCACTTCGAGGTGACCCGGGCGGCCACAGCCCTGATCCGGCAGGACATCGAACGCCGTGAAGCGTCCTCCGTGGTCCATTCGGTGGTCCTGGCCCACACCTTCGCCAGTGGGGGCATCAGCTCGGACAGCGAGCGCGACCTCAGCATCGGCGGTGTGGGGGCGGTTCCCCTGGACCTGTTTGACAGCTTCAGCTACACGGCCCTGGGCCATCTGCACGGCCGGCAGTCCCTGTCGCCGCAGGTCAGGTACTCGGGATCTCCGCTGGCGTACTCCTTCTCCGAAGCCAGGCACCAAAAAGGGGCATGGCTGGTGGACATCGGTCCCGACGGGGTCGGCGCCATAGAGGAAGTTCTGTGGGAAGCCCCGCGTGCCCTGGCCGTGCTCAGGGGTTCCCTGTCAGACCTCGTGGAGTCACCGCAGCACGAATGGGCTGAGGCCGCGTATTGCCAGATCACGCTGACGGATGCGCAACGCCCCGCCCGGGCCATGGACCGGCTGCGCGCGCGGTTCCCCCACACGCTTGTGCTGGGATTCGATCCGGAGGGAGGCACCGCTGCCCCGGCTGCCACCTACAGCAGCAGGCTGGCCGAGGCGCCGGATGACCTCTCGGTATGCTGCGGGTTCCTGGAGCACGTCCGCGGCCGCGTCCCTGACGACGCAGAGAAGGCAGCGCTCGCCGCAGCCCTGGAGAACGTCCGCCTCCTGGAGGGCTCACGATGAGGATCCACCACCTGCGGATTTCCGGCTTCGGCCCCTTTGCCGGTACCGAGGACATCGACTTTGACCGGCTGAGCGCACACGGCCTCTTCCTCCTCAACGGGCCCACCGGCGCGGGCAAGACCAGCGTCCTGGACGCCATCTGCTTTGCCTTGTACGGTTCTGTTCCCGGTGCCCGCCAGGACGGCAAACGCCTCCGCAGCGACCATGCGGAGCCGGCGCAGGAACCGGCCGTGACCTGTGAATTCTCCGCGCAGGGGCGGCGCTTCGAAGTGACGAGGTCGCCCGCCTGGGACAAGCCAAGCGCCCGCGGCAGGAACGGCTTCACCACCCAGCAGGCCAAGACGCTGCTGCGTGAGCGCGTGGATGGCGCGTGGGTGGAAAAGTCCGCCCGGAACGATGAAGCCGGAGCCGAGATTATGGCTTTGCTGGGGATGGACCGCGAACAGTTCACCCGCGTCGTCATGTTGCCGCAGGGTGACTTCGCCGCCTTCCTGCGGTCGAAAGCCGCGGATCGGCTGGAACTGCTGCAGAAGCTTTTCGGCACCCAGCGCTTTGAAGCCCTGGAGCAGGAACTTTCGCGCCAGGCACAGGATGCCCGGGAGAACGTATCCGTCCTGGCCGGGCAGCTTGGGCTCCTGGCGGCAAGGGCAGAGTCCGAAGCGGCCGCACTCGGGCTTGATGAGGCAGGTTCCCCTTCCGTGGAAAACACCGAAGCCCGGCTTTCGTGGCTGCGGACCGCCGTTGAGGAACGCCTGGGTGAACTGACCGGGCAGGCAAAGGCTGCACACGCGGCAAGTATGCGGCGGGCTGACGCCGTTGAGGAGGAAGCCGCCCGCCAGGACAGGCGCCGCAAACTGGAGGAAGCAACAGCACGGCAGGGCGCTGTGGAGGAAGCAGCGCCCCGGCTTCAAGACCTGTCCATGCGGCTTGCCCGCCACCGTCAGGCGGAGGTCCTGGACGGGCAGCTCCGCAGCGTCGACGCCGCCGCAGCCAAGGTCAGCAGCGCCGCCAGGGCTGCCGAATCAGCCTTCACCCTGCTCCGCATGGCCGTCGCCGAGGACGATGAGCTGGCCAACCTGGACCTGGCGCATCTGGACCTGGATGTGGCCGAAGACCGCCGACAGGATTACGCCGCGACGGCCGGTGCTGCCGCGGAAGAACTGGGGCGCCTGCGGTCGCTCCTTGCCGTCGTCGAGGCCAGGTTGCCGGACGAGGACAGGCTCCAGGCCCTCCGAAAACGGCACGGGGTGCTCGTGAAAAAGCGGGAGGACCTTGCCGCGGCTGCCGCCGAGCTGGACAATCGCGCGGGTTTGCTCCGCGAGGAGAAGGCAGGCATCGAGGCGGGGCTGGAGCACCTGGAACAGCGTGCGGGTACCGCCGCCCTGCGGAGCAAGGAAGCTGCATCGGCCGGGGAACTGCTGGATGTTGTCCGGCGTTATGGTGCCGCCGCTGCGGCGCGCCATGCCGTAAAGCTGCGGTATGACGAATCCCGCGATGACCATTTGGAGGTGAAGCGCCGCTGGCTGGATATCCGGGAGGAACGGCTGGCCAATGCCGCCGCCGAACTTGCCGGCCAGCTGGAGCAGGGGGAGCCGTGCCCTGTCTGCGGAAGCGGAGAGCATCCTGCCCCTGCTGCCGCGGGCAGCGGCGGGCCAGGGCTTGCGCAGGAAGAGGAGGCTGCACACGCAGCTTTCGAGGCGGCCGAGGCCGCCTTCACCCGGGTCAGCGCCGAACTGGCCAACGCCGACCAGCTGGTGGCGGTCCTCGCCGGCCAGGGTGGAGACACTCCAGAAGCGGAGGCTGTTGCTGCAGCTGAGCAGGCGCGGGCTGCGGCGGCGGACGCCCAGCATGCGGTCAAGGAGCTGGCATCGGTCAGGCGGCGGCTTGAGACGCTCGACGCCGGCATTGAAGCCGCGCGGACGGCGAAGGCCGCGACCGAAGCCGACCTTGCCCACGCTGTGGCTTCGCTTGGGGACGCGGCCGAACAGTCGGCCGCGCTGGACAAGGCACTGTCCGGACTCAGGGGAAGCCACCGCAGCCTGGCCCAGCGGTTGCGGTCGCTGGAAAACGCCGTCGCTGTGCTGGACAAGGCAGTGGAAGCGCAGGCGTCCCTTGCGGCTGCACATGCCCAGGCGGCCGAGGCCCATGAACAGCTGGCACTCGCGTTGCCCAAGGCGGGCTTCGAATCGGCTGATGAAGCGCGCAGCCAGCTGCTTGCTGCGGCGGAGGCAACCGCGCTGCACGCTGAGGTCCGTGACGCCCAGGACGAGGCTGCCCGTGTCAGCGAACTGTTTGCTTCAGATGACATCGTGCTGGCCCTTCAGGAAAAGTCGGCCGGGTTCGAGGTGGACGTGCAGAGGCTCGCACTCATGCGCAACGAGGCTGCTGCCGCCCGGGAGGAGGCCCGCACAGCGGACCTCGCAGCCGGCCTGGCCGAACGGTGCTTGTCTTCGCTTACCGCCATCAGAGCCGAGTATGAGGCTCTCGCCGGGTCTGCGCGGGAACCGGCCGAACGTGCACAGATGCTGGCAGGGCTGGCGGACGCGGCGGCCGGCCGGGGTGAAAACAGCTACCGGATGAGCCTGAACAGTTACGTCCTGGCCGCGCGCCTGGAGCAGGTGGCCCTCGCAGCGTCCGAACGCCTGGTGGCCATGAGTGACGGCCGCTACCTGCTGCAGCACACGGACGCGAAGGCCGCCCGCGGTGCAAAATCGGGGCTCGGCCTGGAAGTGGTGGACCAGTGGACGGGATACCGGCGTGACACGTCCACCCTGTCCGGCGGTGAGTCTTTCATGGCGTCGCTGTCACTGGCACTGGGGCTGGCGGACGTCGTTCAGCAGGAGTCGGGCGGAGTGGAAATCGAGACGCTCTTTGTGGACGAAGGGTTCGGAAGCCTCGACGAGCAGTCCCTGGAACAGGTCATGGACGCCCTCGAGGGCCTGCGCGACGGCGGCCGCGTGGTAGGGCTTGTCAGCCACGTCGGGGAGATGAAGCAGCGCATCGGCACTCAGCTCCAGGTGCTGAAAGGCCGCAACGGATCCACCCTCCGGATTTCCGAGGCGCTGGACGTGCTGGTGGGAGCATAAGGCTGCCCTGCTACGGCGGTATACTGGGTCAGTTACCGGGTTGCGCGCATCGGGAGGAGGGACGATGCGCATGACTGAACGAGCCCGGAATTGACATCATCAGCCTCCCCTTCAACCACCAGCGCCACAGAAACCCCCGGCGCGCCACAGGCCACCAGTCCACACGCCACCCCGGACGCCGCTTCCCCTGACCACGCCGCCGGCACAGGCCCGGGTCGTTCCGCCTCAGCGGGGGCTGCCGGACGCGGCCGTTTCGCCCGCCTTCCCCTCCTGGCCGGCCGCAGCTTCATCCCACTTGGCCTCTTTGCCCGGTTGCCCCTTGCCATGCTGACGGTGGGAACCCTCACCATGGTCACCTCCGTCAGCGGTTCCTACGCTGTGGGCGGTGTTGCAGCAGGAGCGGTCGGGATCGGCTCCGCACTGGGCGCCCCGCTGCTGGGAGCCCTGGCCGACCGGCAGGGACAGCGGCCGGTGCTGGTCGCCGCCGCCGTCATCAACACCGCAGCCGTGCTGGCTTTGATCCTCGCCGCCGCCGGCATGGGAACGTCCGGCTTCCAGGCTGCCGTCCTTGCCGCAGCCTTCGCGGCCGGTGCCAGTTGCCCACAGGTGGGCCCGCTGGCCCGGGTCAGGTGGATGGCCCTGACGTCACGCGGCCGCCTGCAGGACAACGCGCGCGACCTGGACACCGCGCTTTCCTATGAAAGCACCGCCGACGAGGTGACCTTTGTCCTCGGACCGGCGCTGGTGGGGATCCTGGCAAGCCTCCTGGCACCCTGGCTTCCGCTGGCACTGGCAGCGGCCATGACCATCACGCTGGTGCCGGCCTTCGCCGCCCACCCCACACACCGTGCGGTGCGGCCACACCGCCGGGCGGCGGGCAAGGCGACGGGCACCGTCCCGGTTGCCGGCAGAATCCCGCCGGCGGTCGCGCTGCCCGTGTTCGCCATGGTCTGCATGGGAACGTTCTTTGGCTCAACGCAGGCTGCCCTCAGCTCCTTCTCGGCAGGTTTCGCCGGCTCGGAAATCGCCGGCCTGCTGTACGCCGTGATGGGCCTGAGTTCAGCGGCCACCGCACTGTCGGTCGCCTACTGGCCCCGGCGGTTCAGCCTGTCCTGGCGCTGGGTCCTGTGCGCCGGCCTAATGGCGGCGCTGGCACTGCTCCTGCTGGTGCCGTCGTCGCTGGCCGCGATGGTGGCGGTGCTGCTGATCCTGGGGCTCCCGGTTGGGCCGGTCATGGTGACTGTCTTCGCCGTCGGCGGTGTGGTGGCGCCGGCACGACGCCTTGGCACGGTCATGACGGCGCTGGCCAGCGGCATTGTGGCGGGTACGGCCCTTGGCTCGTCCATCGGCGGCCACCTCGCCGAGGCGGGCGGCCATCACGCGGCTTTCCTGGTGCCCGTCTGCGCCGCGGTGTCGCTGGCCCTCCTGGGAGCTGCTGCCGCCGTCGTCCTCCGCCGCAAACGCAACCGGACACAGGTGCCCTGACCGACGGAAACAATCCCGCAGGGCTGCTCCTTAAGGCGATGGCGCCCTTGCCGTCAGGCCAGCTGGCGCTCGATCCGGGCCGCGCTTTCGGCCAGTGCCGCGCCGACCCTTTCCGGCTCGTGTGATGAGCGGATGTAGACGACGGCGAGTGCTGCCGGCCGTCCACCCGGAACCCGAACCGGGGCTGCCAGGGACGATACGCCGGCGATCACTTCGTCGTGGCTGGCCGAGTATCCGTTCCGGCGGGCCTCGCCGGCCTCCGCCCGGTAGGGGACGCCCGTGTTCAGCCGGTCCCATTCGGCCTCGGTCATTGCCGACTGGATGGCGATACCCGGAGCGCCGGCGTTGATGGGATGCCGAGTACCGGGATGCTGGGCAACCGTTGCCCCTGAATGCCGGGGCTCCACCGTGACAAGGGTGATGCAGTCGTGGTGGTCCCACACCGCCACAAACGCTGTCATGTCCAGGGTGTTGGCCAGGTGCGTGAGCTCGGGGAGGGCGGCCGTCTGGAGGTTGCGCGAAACTCCCCGCGCCAGCACCGCAAGCCCGGGTCCCGGCTGCACCCGGCCGGCGTCATCCCGGACCAGGAGCGAGTGGTCCTCAAGGGTGCGCAGGATCCGATAGGCCACCGAGCGGTGCACACCCATGGCATCGGCCAGTTCTGCGATGGTCAGCGGGCCGGGCGCCGCTGCGAGGATTTCCAGGGCGCGGATCCCGCGGGAGAGAGTCTGGGACGGAGAAGCCTGTGCCGGCGCTGCTCCGGCCGGGGCTGCGGCGGTGGGAGTCATGGTGTCCATCCTAGGTGGCCGTCCGCCGCGGTACTGCGGCTCTTGTTGAGCAGCCCTTACAAGGCTAGCGTTCCTGAATAAGAACAGGCGGTTCCAATATAGAACTCACTGCTTCCGGAGTCCATCAGGGCAAAGTTTGCGCCAGGCGTGTCCCGCCTCACATTTTCGTAGTACCCTACTAACTAACTGACCGTTCTGTCGGTAATCATGAAGGCGTCCCGGCGGCACTGCTGCCGATAAACAATGGAGTTTCAATGACCACACCTTCCAAGGTGGACACTCTTGCCGGTCCCAGTACCCGGCAGGAGGAACGCAAAGTCCTCGCCGGCACCCTCGTCGGCACCACCATTGAGTGGTACGACTTCTTCATCTTCGCCCAGCTGACCGCAACGCTGCTGTCACCGCTGTTCCTGGCGCCGCTGAACCAGTCCAACCCGGGGCTGGCGCAGATCCTCTCCTTTGCCCTGATCGGCATCAGCTTCCTGTTCCGGCCCCTGGGCGCCGTCGTCGCCGGCCACCTCGGTGATCGGCTGGGACGCAAGGCCATGCTCGTCTTTACCCTGGTGATGATGGGTGCCGCCACCGCACTGATCGGCATGCTGCCCACCTATGCGCAGATCGGCGCCTGGGCTCCCATCCTCCTGATCCTCCTGCGGATCATCCAGGGCTTCTCCGCCGGAGGCGAATGGGGCGGCGCGGCGCTCATGGCCGTGGAACACGCGCCCCTGAACAAGCGCGGCCTGTTCGGTGCCTACCCGCAGATCGGCGTGCCGATCGGCATGATCCTTGCCACCGGCCTGCTGTTCTTCCTCAACAGCAGCATGTCCCGTGAGGACTTCGCTGCCTGGGGCTGGCGGGTGCCGTTCCTGCTGTCCATCGTCCTGATCGTGGTGGGTTACCTCATCCGCCGGGCCGTGGCCGAAAGCCCGGTCTTCCAGGAAATGGCGGCCCGGAAAGCGGAAAGCAAGGCGCCCCTGGGCGAGCTGGTCCGCAGCCACAAGAAGCCGGTCCTGTACTCCACCATGATCTTCATCGCCAACAACGCGGCGGGGTACCTGCTGATCGCCTTCTTCATCGCCTACGCCACCCGCACACTGCAGATGCCCACCCCGCAGATCCTCCTGGCCACCACCCTGGCCTCCTTCGGCTGGCTGATCTTCACCCTGGCCGGCGGCTGGCTCTCGGACCGCATCGGGCGGGTCAAGACCTTCCTCACCGGCTACGCCATCATCTTTGCCTGGATGATCCCGATGTTCGCCCTGATCGACACCAAAAACATCTGGCTCTACGGCCTGGCGCTCTTTGTCCTCACGATCGGCCTTGGCCTGTCCTACGGTCCCATGTCCGCGATGTACGCCGAGATGTTCCCCGCGAATGTCCGTTACTCTGGCATCTCCATCGGATACGCCTTTGGCGCCATCCTGGGCGGCGCCTTCGCCGCGACCATCGCCGAATTCCTGCTGCAGACGACCAGATGGACGGGGTCCATTGGCATCTACATCATGGTGCTGTGCGTCATTTCCGCCATCGGGGTGCTGCTGGCAAAGGAAACGAAGGGGCGGCCGCTGGGCGTCAGCCACCACTAATCCCCACCGTCCCCCTAGCCTCGCTTCGCTTCGGCCAGGGAACCCTGACGGCG
>NZ_JARHXQ010000125.1:0-12750 GCF_029222765.1 Arthrobacter sp. Cr_A7
CCGGTGACCCCAAACATTTGGAGTGCACCGGCACCGCTGCCGTAGACCATGGCAGACAGCGGACCCACCACGTTCCGCGGAGATTCCACAACGAGCACCGGCACGGAGGTGTCGGCCGACAATGCCAGCAGGCGGGCGCCGGCGTCGTCCGTCAAAACCGCAACTGCGCCGGCCCCGATCGCCTGCGCAGCAAAATCGGCGCCGTGCCGGACGGCGCCCGGAAGGGCGACATACAGATCCCCGGGCTCCACCGCGCGGGAATTCAAGGAGACCCCGGTGACCAACGCGTCCGCAGCCGCCCCGGGGACAGCGACGCCGATTGCGTCGCCAATGCTGTCCAGGCGGACCGCTTTGACGGCAGAGGGCCTGAACCGGACCTTGCTGGCAGGAGCCGCGGGCGCGGTAGTGCTCTCGGACGCGTTGAATTCTGACAAGGGATCTCCGATGGTGCTAGTGAATCGTGCCCGGCATGGATAAGCGGTAACAGCAGTAGCTGTTACGCCGTTGGTGCCGGGGTGTTACTTGGCGAACTGGGGCAGCCTGGCCGGTTCGCCGGTGGACGGCTGGACGTTGTAGGTCCGCAGTGCCTGGCTCATGACCGACCGGAAGACCGGCCCCTGGGTAATCCCGTAGATGCTGCCCTTGGGCCGCTGGAGTACCACCTCCACAATAAACCGCGGATCATCCATCGGTGCCATGCCCACGATGGAGGCGGTGTACCCGCAGAAGCCTGCGCCGTCGTCGCACGGGGACTCCGAGGTGCCCGTCTTGGCGCCCACCCGGTACCCGTCAATGGCCGCGTCCTTGATCTGGCCTTCGGTGACGGCGCTTTCCAGGACGTCCTGGACCTGTTGGGCGGTGCTGTCCGAAACAACTTGCCGGGACGGTGCGGCCGGAACCTTCTCCTCGGTCCCGTCAGCGGAAATATAGGAATCGATCAGGCGCGGCTGGAGCATCACGCCGTTGTTGGCAATGGACTGGAACGCCCGCACGGTCTGGAGGGTGGACTGTGAGACGCCTTGGCCGAACAGGACCGTGTATTCCTGCCGCCCGTCCCACTGCTCCCAGGGCGTGAGAATGCCGGACGCGGTGGCCGGCAATCCGATGTCAGGGGCCTCGCCGATGCCGAATTTCTTCAGCCAGTCGTAGCGCTGTTCCTTGCTCAGCCGCTGCCCGGCCATCACCGTGCCCGTGTTCATCGAATATCCCAGGATGCCTGCGAGGGTCCGCTCCTCCGTCCCGTGGGCGAACGAGTCGCTGAAGGTCTGGCCGTCCACCGTGTAGGAAGGCCCGAGCGTGAAGGTATCGAGGGGACCTGCTTTGCCCTCTTCGATCAGGGCGGCCACTGTCATCATCTTCTGAACGGAGCCGGGCTCGTAGGCGGCTGTAACGGCACGGACGCCGCGGTCCTTGGCTGCCACGCGGCCGGGGTCGTTGGGGTCCGGTGAGTTGGTGTCTGCCATGGCCACGAGGTCGCCGGTCTTGGCATCCATGACAATGATCACGCCCCACTCGGCACCCAGCTTGTCCGACTGGCTTTGGATGGCCTGCTGCGCAAAGTATTGAAGGTCTGAGTTGATGGTGAGTTTGACGTCCTTGCCGTCCTCCGGCGGGGTCAGCTCGTCCACACCCACGGGAATCCTCAGGCCGTCGGCGCCGATCTCGAACAGCCGTTCGCCGTCCTTGCCCTTTAGGAGTTCGTCCTGTGTTTGTTCGATGCCTGCCTGGCCGGCGGTGCCGTCCTTCAGGAAGCCGATGATGCCCCCGGCTACGGACCCGTTCGGGTAGACACGTTTGCTGACGCCCTCCGTGACGATGCCGGGAATCTGAAGCTTCGAAATCCTGTCCTCAACATCGGGCTTTACATCCTTGGCCACGATGTAATAGCGCGAGTCTCCCGTGACGGCGTCAACGATGGCGTCCTTCTCCATGCCCAGAACCGCTGCCAGCTCCGTGAGCCCCTGGTCGCGGGAAACGTCCACCAGTTTCTCTTTGGCCTCGTCCAGGCGCTTGAACGTTTCCGTCTTGGTGTTGAGCCTCTGGTCCACCACCACGTTGTAGCGGATCACACTGTTGGCCAGGACTGTGCCGCTGGAGTCCAGGATGCTGCCGCGTTCGGCGGGCAGGACTGTCTGGGTCATACGCTTGTCCAGCGCAGCTGCTGCCATTCCTCCGACGTCCAGGCCCTGGACAAGGAACAGCTTTCCGCCCACCACCAGCAGGAGCGTGAGCATAATGCCCAGCCCCAGGCGCAACCGCTTCGTGGCGTTGGGTACCCTGCTGTTTACTGCCTTGCCGGTCCTTTGCGCCACCGTGGAATTCCTTGCTGTTCGACCCTGTTGCCTGCCAGACCTGCCTCTTACTGCCCCGGCACCTTCTGCTGGGGCACGGGAACGGTGCCGCCGTGAAGTTCAGCCGCCGGCACGTCTGCCGGAGGAGCGGCGGGTGCTGCGGCTGCCGGGGTACCGCCGGCAGGAGTGTCAGCGGCGGGAGCTCCAGCCGCCGGCGCTCCAGCAGCAGGGGCTGCGGCGGCTGCGTCCTGCGCAGGCTTGCGGTTTTCGAGCGGTTCGCCCTTACTTGCAGGCGGGACCACGATCAGCTGCCCGGCCACCGCCGGGGCAGGGATGACCGCGCCCTCGGAGCCGCCCTTAACCGCCGGCGTCGCCTTGCCAGTGACGGAAAGGGTGGACAGGTCGATCTGGCCTTTAACCGTCGATGCCACCATTCCCAGGTCCTTGGCCTTCGCGGCCAGGTTCTGCGGCGCCTCGAAGTTCTGGACCTGCTGGGTAAGGTCCTGGTTCTGCTTGGTCAAGGTGCTCTGCCGGGCGCGCAGTTCCACCAGCTGGTACTGCGCGGTGGAGACCGAGATGTTCAAGACGAGCACAGCGATCAGGGCCAGCGCCAGCATGGCGAAGCAGAGGACAACGAAGGGCGCGCGCCGCTTCTGCGGAACGCTGCGTACCACCGAGAGCGGTGTGCGGCTTTTCCGGCCTTCACCTGGTGCACCGGCAGGGAGAGTCCTGCTGGCCGCCGAACTGCCTGCAGCGACGGGAAAGGTCTTGACGGCAGCGGTGCTCATGCAGCTCTCCTGGCTCTGATTCGTTCTGCCGCACGCAGCCTGGCTGACGCTGCGCGCGGGTTTTCGGCGATTTCGACGGCGGTGGGCACCTCGGTGCCTTTGGTCAGCGTTTTGAGTTCCGCCTTATGTTCCTCCAGCTCCACCGGGAAGCCGAGCGGGGCTGAGGACTTCGAACGGGCCTGCAGAACGCTCTTGACGATTTTGTCCTCCAGCGAGTGGTAGGACATCACCACGATGCGGCCGCCGAGTGCCATGGAGTCCACGGCTGCAGGTACTGCCCGTTCCAGCACGTCGAGTTCTTCGTTGACCTCGATCCGCAACGCCTGGAAGGTCCTCTTGGCCGGATGCCCGCCGGACTTGGCTGCTCCGGCCGGTACCACGGATCGGATCTGTTCCACCAGCTCGCCGGTGGTGGTGAAGGGCTTGACGGCCCTGGTGGCGACGATCCTGTTCGCGATGCGTCCGGCGAACTTTTCCTCGCCCCACTTGCGGATGATCCTGACCAGTTCCTCTTCGCTGTAGTTGTTCACCACGTCAGCGGCGGTCTGGCCGCGGCTGGTGTCCATGCGCATGTCAAGGGGCGCATCGAAGGAGTAGGCGAAGCCGCGTCCGCGTTCATCCAGCTGGAGCGAGGAGACACCAAGGTCCATCAGGATTCCGTGGACCTCCGGCACGCCGAGATCGGCGAGGACATCCTCGATTTCGTCGTAGACGGCGTGGACCAGGTGCGTGCGGGCATGAAAGGGCGCCAGACGTTCTCCGGCCAGCGCCAGGGCTTCCTCATCCCGGTCGATGCCGATGAGATGGAGGTCGGGGAATCGCTGGAGCATTGCTTCAGAGTGTCCGCCCATTCCCAGGGTTGCATCGATTGCCACCGGAGTTTCGCCGCGGAGCCTTGCCGCCTCGAATCCGGGGGCCAACAAATTAATGCACCGGTCCCTAAGAACCGGCACATGGCGTTCGGACGTGGGCTTTGGTTGTTCGTTCACGCCTCGTCCTTTCTCGCCGTCGTGGTGTACCGTGCATGCTTCTGGGACCAGATCCCCATCCGCGCCTATCGTCCCGCCCGCCTGGCTCCGGGGAAGTGAGCCAGGTTGGCCAGCCGATGGGCCGGCTGGAGATCTCGTCCAAGAAGCTTCCTGTTGGCCGTTCCGGCATTCAGAGAATGCCCGGAATGGGGTCATCAGTTTCCGAGAAGGCTGTTTCCTTCTCAGCAAGGTATTCCGTCCAAGCCTGGGCATCCCAGATCTCGGCCCGGGATCCTGCACCGATCACGGCCAGCTCCCTGCCGAGGCCTGCGTACTCCCGGAGCGCCGGTGGAATGGTCACGCGCCCCTGCTTGTCAGGTACCTCATCAGAGGCTCCAGAGAGAAAAACGCGGATGTAGTCACGTGCCTGCTTGGAGGATATTGGTGCCTCCCGCATTTGCTCATGGACCCGTGCAAATTCCTTCTCGCTGAAGACGTAGATGCAACGTTCCTGGCCCCTCGTGAGTACCAGCCCGCTGGCAAGCTCCTCGCGGAACTTCGCGGGGAGAATGATCCGTCCCTTTTCATCCAGACGTGGCGAGTGAGTGCCCAGGAACACTGGTCCACCGCCTGTCCGCCGTCAGGAACTGCACATCCCCTAATGTTGCAACCACCCTCTTATGTCCTCCACATTACTCCACTTTCCCCCACAGTCAACGCAAAAGGCTCCTTTCCAGCGGATGACTGTGGGCAGAAATGCCTGAAAAGCCGCGGAATTGCGCTTGTGGTGGGAAGTGGAGGAGTTTGCCATGATTGGGCTCCCCGAAATCCGAATATCGCTACGCAACCGAAATGCGGCATGTTCCCGGAAGGGGTATTGCGGCAGGGCGGGGAGGAAAGTGGAGATTAAATGCGAAAAGACCCGCCGAAGCGGGTCTTTTCGTCGCGCTCCCCCATCAGGGGTGCAAAGTGGAGGGGCGGTAATGCCGCCGGGCCGTTACGGCTCGCCCCGGCGCCTCTCGTCCCAGCGCTCCTCCAGGCTGCTCATGAATGAGCTTCGCTGCTTGCCGGGCTTGCCGTTGCCGCCCTTGGCGCCAGGTTTTGACGCCGCCGAACTGCGCATCGTTGCAAAGTAGACTCCGCCACCCATCACGATGAACCCGAGTACCCCAACGAAGATGTTTTGCAGCGTCACACCAACCAATAACAGGAAGACACCCGCCAAGGCGCAGAGGACACCGATCACCACATGCCGCGTGGACCATGAACGTCCGGGATCGGACCCCATGGAATTCGCGAACTTCGGGTCGTCCTCGTGAAGCTGCTTCTCCAGCTGCTCAAGCAGCTTCTGTTCGTGCTCCGACAGCGGCATCACGACCTCCTTTTGTAGGCCAACGTCCGGGCTGATTCCCAGCCACAACTTCTGCACCGTTAACGACCGTTATGCCTAAGAGGTTCCCGCTTCGCCAGCATTGGCAAAAGCTGAAACCTGGCATGCAGTCGCCGGAGCGGGAGCATGTCCAAGAGGGTCCGGCAGTAAGTCCAGTCACTCGAAACTATGTATCTCTAAGGATAGTTTGTTCAGGGCCGTTCTGAAAGACGGCAATCACGTTCGAAGAAGCCTCCAGGCCTTATGTTTTAGGGCTTACCCGGCGCCGCTTCCGGGTTCCATGAGCCGTGCCGGCAGGACAGACTTATTACCGAATTTGCGCGTGACTTCATCAAGCGCCTGCTCTGCCGCACGCCAGTTGTCGTCGCGCCTGTCGATGCTTAATTGGAGTGAGGTCCGGGCAGCGTCCTCGAGTTGCTCTGCCCTGACCCCTACCAGGCGCACCGGCATGGCACGGGCGCCCACCGAATCCAGCAACTGGAGGACCACCGCATAGATGAGCTGGGCGCTGTCCACCGGAGTCTGGACAGTCCGGCTTCGCGTGATGGTGGAAAAATCGGCAAAGCGCAGCTTCAGGGCAATGGTCCGCGCCACCATTCCCGAACTGCGCAGCCGTGTGGCCGTCCGGTGCGAGAGACGAAGCAATTCCCGGTGCAACAGGGCGTCGTCCGCCGTATCCACGGCGAAGGTCTCTTCAGCCCCGATGCTCTTCTCCAGCCGCACGGGGGTCACCGGACGCGGGTCAATGCCCCAGGAGAGCTGGTGAACGTGCTCTCCGGTAGCGCCAAGCATTTTGCGGAGGGCTGAGACCGGTGTTGCCGCTACGTCCGCCACCGTCCTGATGCCCATCTTCGCCAGGGCCTCTGCCGTTTTCGCGCCGACACCCCAGAGCGCCCCCACCGGCAGGCTGTGAAGGTAAGGCACGGTCTGGTCGGGCCCGATCATGAGCAGGCCGTCGGGCTTGCAGCGGGTGGACGCGATCTTCGCCACGAACTTCGTCTCAGCGATGCCCACAGATGCCGTGATGCCCAGTTCCGAAGCAACCCGCCGGCGGATCAGTTCACCGATTCCCCTGGGCGGACCGAGCCTCCGGATGGCGCCGCTGACGTCCAGGAACGCTTCGTCCACGCTCAGCGGTTCGACGAGTTCGGTGATCGATTCGAAAATGGCCATCAGCTGGCCGGACACCTCGTAATACAGTGAATGGCGCGGTTCGATAATGACGGCCTGGGGGCACATCCGGGTGGCAACCGCCATGGGCATGGCGGATTTGACTCCAAAAGCCCTGGCTTCGTAGGACGCGGACAACACTACGGAACGCTCTGCCGGGAAGCCGACAATCACCGGTTTGCCGTGGAGTTCAGGACGCGTCCGCAGCTCCACTGAAACGAAAAAGGCATCCATGTCTACATGCATGATGCACTTGCGCCGGCGGCCCGGAAGGCGCGCTGCGGCTGGCTGGTTCGTACCGTCGGGCCCCACGGCTGCAATCCTATCCGTTGGTACTGACTAAACTGGAGGCTGAATCCGGCATCAACACCAGGAGGAAAGTCCCTGTGACGGTCTTTGGAAACCTTAAGCCTGCAGGCTTGGCCACTCTCGCTGCCGGTGCAGCCCTGGCCCTGGCTGCCTGCAGCCCCACCCCGTCACAGGCGCCCCAATCCAGCTCTCCGGCTTCCACCCCGGCAACGTCGCAGGCCACCATAACCGCGTCGGCCAGCCCCTCCGCCTCACCCAATACGTCCGCCACTGTCGGTGCCGTGGTGGAAGGCTTCCCCCAGCAGCTGCTGCCCCTCATGCCGGGAGCCACCGTAGTTTCGAGCAGCTTCGACAAAGCATCGGCGCCGGCAACGGCCGCCCTGGTAGCCACCGTGACGGCGCCCACCGCTGCCGTTGTCGATTTCTACACCGCGTCGCTCGAAGCCCAGGGGTTCAAGGCGGTTCCCGGTGAGGCGGTGGGAGCGGTGGCGTCGAAGGACTTCGTGCGGGGCGACAACGAGACAGTCAACCTCTCCGTTGTGGAAGCCGCGGGCGTGGCCACGTTCACCATCGGAGCCAACGTGGCAGCTGAGTCTGCCAAGTGACCGCCGCCGAGCAACTGAGGCACGAACAGGCAGACTTTGTGGCGGCAGTGGCCGGCGAACTGACCGGCTTCCTGACCTCACGGCAGTCCGTGATGTCTGCCATCTCCCCCGACATCGACCCCATCATGGGCTCCATCTCAAACCTCGTGACCGGAGGCAAGCGCCTCCGGGCGCTCATGTGCTACTGGGGCTGGCGCGGGGCCGGCGGCGAGCCCACGGCCACCGAGGTGGTGACTGCCGGTGCCGCCCTCGAGCTGTTCCAGGCGGCAGCCCTGATCCATGACGACATCATTGACCGCTCCGACACCAGGCGCGGAGGACCGAGCGTCCATCGCCGTTTCAGCCAGCTGCACGGTGCACAGGGCTGGGCGCTGGACAGCGAGCGGTTCGGCCAGGCGGCAGCAATCCTCGCCGGCGACCTCTGCCTGTCCTTCAGCGAGGAGGCGTTCACGGACATTGGGGAACGTGCAGCATCCGGCAGCAGGGCGCGGCTGATCTTCAACCTCATGCGGGCCGAGGTCATGGCCGGTCAATACCTGGACATCCTTGAGGAAGTCGCGGGCCCGGTCCGTGACCGGGCGGGCGCCGTCAGCCGCGCCCAGTCGATCATCCGGTTCAAAAGCGCGAAGTACTCCACCGAGCACCCGCTGGCCTTGGGCGGAGCACTGGCGGGCGCTTCGAACGAGCTCCTGCGCGGCTACTCAGCGTTCGCGCTCCCGTTGGGCGAGGCTTTCCAGCTTCGCGACGACGTGCTGGGCGTTTTCGGCGACCCGCTCACCACGGGCAAGCCTGCAGGGGACGATTTGCGCGAAGGCAAGAGGACGGTATTGGTCGCCCTTGCACTGGACCAGGCCTCAGCCCCTGAATCCGCATTTATTGATTCCCGGCTGGGAAGCCCGGACCTTTCGGACGAAGACATCCTTGAGATCCGGCGGATCATTGAGGAGTCCGGCGCCCTGCAGGCCACGGAGGTCCTTATTAACGAATTTGGTTCTGCGGCATATGAAGCCCTGGAGGCCCTTCCGCTCGATGAATTGCCAAAAACCGCCCTGCGGAGGCTGGCTGAAGCCACCGTCAGCCGAGCCTCCTAGAAGCGGCTACCAGGCCAGGGTCTGCGCCCGGCGCCGGATCTCGGTTTTGCGGCCCTCGCGCAGCGCGTCGATGGGGCGGCCGCGCAAGGATTCGTCTGCCGTAAACAGCCAGACGATAAGGTCCTCATCCGAATACCCTGCGTCCGACAGCACCACGATGGTGCCCTTAAGGCTGTCCACTACCTGGCCATCCTGAATGAATTCCGCGGGAACGGACCTGATGTTCCGCTCCCCTACCCGCAATGCCGCCAGGGCCCGTTCATCCAAAAGGCTATGAACCTTGGTGATGGAAACATCCAGGAGGCGGGCGACGTCGGGCAGGGGCAACCACTCGCCCACGAGGTTTTCTACTTTATTACTCACGGATCAAGGTTGCCATGGGGTGCGCCCCGCCGCCTAGTCGATGCAATCACTGTGCGCAGTTGACCTGCAAACACTCCGTAAATCTTTCTTTGCCGGGAATCCCGGAATTCTTGTGCTAATCCCGAATTCGTGAGAGATTCACATTGTTCACGCTCGTAACAGCAATAACTTGAGTAACAGTAGTATCAGGAATGTCAGCGGCATCCCCGTCCGCGCCCGCAGTTGAGAAGAGGATTCTTTCCATGACGATGTCCCGCTCGCCCAAGCAGCCCCCCAGGCCGAGTCTGCCGGTGCTTGCCGCCACAACCGCCGCGCTGCCGGCGGTCGTGTTGTCATCCTTGGCCCTCGCCCAGCCTGCTGCCGCAGAACAGCCGGCCCGGTCCATTCCTGCAACCCTGGCTGCGGCCATGAAAGCACAGGCTGCACAAGCGGCTCCGGCTGTCATCCCTGCATCGTCGGTCTCCACCACCATTCCTGCTGCCTTTAAGCCTGCCCAGCCTTCTGCTCCCGCGGAGTACACCATCGCCCGCGGCGACACCATCAGCGGCATTGCCGGGAAGTTTGGCCTGAAGACCTCCGAAGTCCTCAAGCTGAACAACCTCCAGCCGAACACCCTCATTTATCCAGGGCAGAAGATCAAACTTTCCGGTGCCCCTGCCGCGGCACCCGCAGCCGCACCAGCACCGGCGGCAGCACCTGCGCCTGCCGAGGGTGCAACCTACACCGTGAAGGCCGGCGACACCCTTGGAGCCATCGCGGCGCGGCACAACGTGAGCCTTGCCGATGTATTCAGCTGGAACAACCTCTCCATGCGCTCCATCATTTATCCCGGGCAGAAGATTAAGGTGGGCGGAGGACAGGCAGCGCCCGCTGCGTCACCGGCCCCCGCACCAGCCCCTGCACTGGCCAACACCTCTGCCACCCCCGCACCGGCTACCGGTTCCTACACTGTCAAAGCCGGCGACACACTCTCCGGCATTGCCTCGCGCCACGGGGTCAAGCTCTCCGAGCTGCTCTCCGCCAACCGGATGAGCATGACCACGGTCATCTTCCCGGGCAACAAGCTGGTTATTCCCGGTGGCTCGGGCCAGCCGGCAGCCCCGCAGCCCGCCGCGTCCGTCACTCCGCTTGTGCCGAGTTCATTCCTCGGGTTCAGCTACCCCGCGGCCGTAGTCAGTTCCGCGAACGAGAACAAGGCCCTCCTGAACGCTGCGCCGGTTCCCTCCCGTGCTGAAATGCGGAATATCGTGGCGGACACGGCACGCCGGATGGGAGTGGATCCCTCGCTTGCCCTCGCCTTTGCACACCAGGAGTCCGGTTTCGACCAGCGCGCGGTCTCGCCGGCGAACGCCATCGGCACCATGCAGGTCATCCCGAGCTCGGGACAGTGGGCCTCGGATCTTGTGGGCCGCAAGCTGAACCTGCTGGATCCGTATGACAACGCAACCGCGGGCGTCGCTATCATCCGCCAGCTCCTGGCCACCAGCAAGGACGAGGAAACTGCGATCGCCGGCTACTACCAGGGCCAATACTCGGTGAGCAAGTACGGCATGTACGACGACACCAAGGCCTACGTTGCGGCCATCAAGGCACACCAGAAGAACTTCGGTTAGTCCCTGCGCCCTGGCTGACCGGGGCTGTGGGAACAGTTCAGAACGGGTCCGAGCCGGTTACAGGTTCGGACCCGTTTCGTTGCGGGACTAGGATCGAAGGGTGCAGGAACACGTGTCTGACCCTTTTGTAGGAACGCTGGTGGACAACCGGTACGCCGTCCGCTCCCGGCTGGCACGCGGTGGCATGTCCACTGTCTACCTGGCGGTGGACCAGCGGCTGGAACGGGACGTCGCGCTGAAAGTGCTCCACCCGCACCTCTCCGCCGATGAAACTTTTATCGCCAGGCTGGGGCGCGAAGCGAAAGCCGCTGCACGGCTGTCCCATCCGCACGTCGTGGGCGTCCTGGACCAGGGCAATGACGGCACCACGGCTTACCTGGTCATGGAATACATCAAGGGCCACACCCTCCGTGACGTCATCAACAGCAAAGGTGCCCTGCCGCCGCGTCTGGCACTTGCCCTCATTGACCCCGTTGTCGAGGGCCTTGCCGCGGCCCACGCCGCCGGCTTCATCCACCGGGACGTCAAGCCCGAAAATGTCCTGATTTCGGATGACGGCAGGATCAAGATCGGCGACTTTGGACTGGCGAGGGCGGTCACGACGTCCACGAGCTCCGGAACCCTCATGGGAACGGTCGCCTACGTCTCTCCGGAGCTGGTCCTGGGAAAACCGGCGGACGCCCGGAGCGACGTCTACTCCGTGGGCATCATGCTGTTCGAGATGCTCACCGGACAACAGCCGTTCGACGGCGAGGTCCCCATCCAGGTCGCCTACCAGCATGTGAACGGAACAGTGGGCCCGCCCTCGGCCCTGGTGCCGGGTTTGGCAGGCGAAGTGGACGAGCTGGTGCAATGGTGCACTGCCAACGATCCGGAGAACCGGCCGGTGGACGGAAATGCACTGCTGCACGAGCTGCGCCACATCCGGACCCACCTGACAGACGCCGAGCTGGATCTGCAGCCGCCGGCGGCGCCGGACCCTGCCGGATCCCCTCACCGGACCGAGTTCATCGCGCGGACCAGCAATCCAACAACCATCATGCCCTCGGGCCGGCCGGCCCCGCCGCCCTACGTTCCGCTGCAGGGGCCGGAACCATCGGACCGAAACCCCGGCAACGCAGCCGCCCATGGAAGCCACATCCTCACGCCACCCGGCGAAGACGCCGAAGAGGCCTGGGCTCCCCCGACGCCGTTGCCCAGCAAGCGGGCACAGCGTAAAGCGGAGAAGGAAGAAGAGAAGGCCCGCGCCCGCGCTGCGGCCACCCCGGCCAGGACGCTGCGCGAAGGCAATCCCCGCCGGCGGGGGGTGCTCTGGGTGGTTGTCTTGGTCCTGGCCGCCTTGCTGGCCACGGGAGCAGGATGGTTCTTTGGCATGGGACCGGGGGCCGCTGCCACTATTCCCGAGGTGGCAAACAAGACCGTCGCCCAGGCCCAGCAGGTGCTCAGCGACGCCGGCTTCAGGTCCACCACCAGCGACGTTTTCGACGAGAACGTCCCCACCGGCCTGGTGGTGGGCAGCGAGCCCGGGGCGGGGACGGAGATCCGTAAATTCCAGCCGGTATCCCTGTTCGTCTCGAAGGGACCCCAGCTGTTTCCCCTGCCGCAACTGACCGGCGGGACGCTGGACGAAGCCAAGAACGCACTTAATGCTGCCGGCATGGCACTGGGCACGGTCACGGAAGAGTTCAACGAGGAGGCGCCGGCCGGCGTCGTCCTCTCCCAGGACCCGGCGTCCGGCACGCCCGCCCGGCGCGGGACTCCGGTGGGCATGGCGGTCTCCAAGGGACCTGAGCCCATTCCCGTCCCCTCGGTGGTGGGCCAGGACGAGAAGGATGCCGAAGACGCCATCGAGGCGGCCGGCCTGCGCGCCGAGGTGGCACGCGAAGAGGTGTTCGACAGGAACATTCCCGAGGGCGCGGTTGTCAGCCAGTCACCGGCCAGCGGCACGCTGACCCGTGGCGGCACGGTCACCCTGACCATCTCGAAGGGCCCGAGGATGGTGGAAGTGCCCAGCTACATCGGCCGGCAGGCCACCGAAGCCCGTCGGGCACTGGAGGCCCTGGGCTTCCAGGTGCGGGTCAACGATGTGCTGGGCGGGTTCTTTGGAACCGTCCGCGACCAGGATCCGGTGGATACCGAGGTTCCCGAAGGTTCCGTGATCA
>NZ_JARHXQ010000126.1:0-27027 GCF_029222765.1 Arthrobacter sp. Cr_A7
CCGGTGCACCATGACCGCGGCGTTCCACCGCATGTACGCCCGGTAGCGGCGTTCGTATTCCTCGTTGCCCGGGAACGGTGCTTCCTGGTCCACCGGGATGGTGTTCACGTAATCGGTGGTGGTCACCATCGGCACCCCGACGCTCTGCGCGCCGGCGCGCTGCAGCAGGCTCCGCATGATGTATTGGGCACGCTCGGTGCCCTGTTCCCTGATCAACGCGTCCAGGGACTCAACCCACTCGGCAGTCTCTTCCGGATCACGATCAGGCAGCTGGTTAGTCAACCCGCTGAGGATATGGGAGGTATCTTCTCCTGCAGCCACGGGAGCCTCATTTCATCGTCGAATGGCTCATGTTTTCGTATTGTGAGAAAACATTCTTGCTATATGAGATTAGCGAGGCGATGGCAGGAGGGTCAACATCGACGGCGGGGTCCACGCCCTCCTGCGCGGCAAGGACTGCTGCAAACCGATTGTGACTGCAGTCCGTGACAGTCCGTCCTTGACCGCGGGTGACGCAGGTCATACTCTTATTTCACTATTCAATATCTTGATTCCGTATTGTGGAATAACAGAAACGGCCACCAGCGCCGGTCTCACCACCGCGGATCCTCCCAGAATTGAGACCCTTATGCAGACCCCTCCACCGGTGGGTGTTGACGCGGCCGCAGACCTGACAGCGCCGTCAGTCGCCGCCGCACACCCCTCCGTTACAGTTGAAGCCCTGTGCGAATCTGCCAGCACGGCATCCGGCCAGAGCATCAGCCCCACCCTTTATAACGTGGATCTCGCCCCCACCAAGCGCGCCGGCCGCAGCTGGTCCGGCTATAGCATCTTCACCCTCTGGGCCAATGACGTTCACAGCCTCGGCAACTACGCCTTCGCCATCGGGCTGTTCGCGTTGGGCCTCGGCGGATGGCAGATCCTCCTGGCACTCGGCATCGGGGCGGCCCTGCTGTTCGGCCTCCTCAACCTCTCCGGCTTCATGGGCGTCAAGACCGGTGTTCCCTTCCCGGTGATGAGCCGCATCAGCTTCGGAATCAGGGGCGCACAAATCGCCAGCCTGCTGCGCGGCGCCGTGGCCGTGGCCTGGTTCGGCATCCAGACCTACCTCGCGTCCGTCGTCTTCCGCGTGATGCTTGTGGCCATGTTCCCGGCCCTCGCGGAGATGGACAAGGACTCCATCCTGGGGCTCTCCACGCTGGGCTGGATCGCCTTCATCATCCTCTGGGTTGTCCAGCTGGTGATCGTCAGCTTCGGCATGGAAATGATCCGCAAGTACGAAGCATTTGCCGGCCCGGTCATCCTGGCCACGATGGCCGCCATCGCCATCTGGATCTTCATCGAGGCCGGCGGCGCCATCGCCTGGTCCTCGGACAACGCCCTTGAGGGGCCGGAAATGTGGCTCACCATCTTCGCCGGCGGCGCCCTGTGGGTCTCCATCTACGGCACCTTCGTCCTGAACTTCTGCGACTTCACCCGCTCCGCCGTCTCAAAGAAGGCCGTTGTCCGCGGCAACTTCTGGGGTATCCCCATCAACATGCTGGTCTTCGGGGCCATCGTTGTGGTGATGGCCGGCGGGCAGTTCAAGATCAACGGCACCATCATCGAGAGCCCCTCGGACATCGTCCAAACCATCCCCAACACCCTTTTCCTGGTGCTGGCCTGCCTGGCACTGCTGATCCTGACCATCGCCGTGAACCTGATGGCCAACTTCGTGGCTCCCGTCTACGCCCTGACCAACCTGTTCCCCAAGCGGCTGAACTTCCGCCGCGCGGCCATCGTCAGCGCCGTCATCGGCCTGGTCATCCTGCCGTGGAACCTCTACAACAACCCGCTGGTCATCGTGTACTTCCTCGGCGGCCTCGGCGCCCTGCTCGGCCCGCTGTTCGGCGTCGTCATGGCCGACTACTGGCTCATCCGCCGCGGCAAAGTCAACGTCCCGGAGCTGTACTCCGCCTCGCCGGAGGGTGCCTACTTCTACAAGAACGGCGTCAACCCCCGGGCGATCATCGCCATGGTCCCGGCGGCAGTCCTTGCCCTCCTCATCGCATTCGTGCCGGCCCTGGCATCCGCAGCTCCGTTTGCCTGGTTCTTCGCGGCGGGCATTGCCGCAGTGGTGTACTTCTTCATCGCCGACCGCACCCAGAAGCTGGAAGACCACGACGGCGAGTCCATCGCCATCGCCAGCACCCACTGACGGCCCATCCGCGCCCGCCGCGAATGCACCAGCAAAACCCCAAAGGACTTCCATGCGCATCCTTGTAGCAAACGTCAACACCACCGCCTCCATGACGGATTCCATCGCCGCCTCAGCCCGCAGTGTTGCGGCCCCCGGCACCGAGATCATCGGGGTGACACCCCGCTTCGGCGCCGACTCCTGCGAGGGGAACTTCGAAAGCTACCTCGCAGCGATAGCCGTCATGGACGCCATCACCTCCTACCCCGAACCGTACGACGCCGTCATCCAGGCCGGCTACGGCGAGCACGGGCGTGAAGGTCTCCAGGAACTCCTGGACGTCCCGGTGGTGGACATCACCGAGGCGGCAGCCAGCACAGCCATGTTCCTGGGCCACAAGTACTCCGTGGTCACCACCCTGGACCGCACCGTCCCCCTGATCGAGGACCGGCTCAAGCTCGCCGGGCTGGATGCACGGTGCGCCTCGGTGCGGGCCAGCGGCATGGCGGTCCTGGAGCTCGAGGAGGAACCGGAGCGGGCCGTGGAGGCAATCATCAACCAGGCACTGCTGGCGGTCACGCAGGACAAGGCCGAGGTCATCGTGCTGGGCTGCGGAGGCATGGCAGGCCTCGACGAACAGATCCGGCAGCGGGCCGGCGTCCCCGTGGTGGACGGCGTGGCATCGGCGGTGACGATCGCAGAATCCCTGGTCCGCATGCGCCTCTCCACCTCCAAAGTCCGGACCTACGCTGCGCCGCGGCCCAAGACCGTCATAGGCTGGCCGCTGAACAGCACCGCAGTGCCCGCCCCGCTCTAGCACCACATTCCAGGAGAACAGCCTTGAACAATCCCCAACCCGCCGGACGCGTCGCAGTGGTCACCGGAGCGGGCTCCGGCATCGGGCGGGAAGTGGCACGGCAGATGCTGGCCGGGGGGTACCGCGTTGCGCTGGCAGGACGCCGCGAAGCGCAGCTGCAGGAGACAGCGGACGGCCACTCGGACGCACTGGTGGTGCCGTGCGACGTCACCCGGCCCGACGACGTCGGGCGGCTTTTCGAAGCCGCGCGGCAGCAGTGGGGCCGGGTGGACGTGCTCTTCAACAACGCAGGCGTGTTCGGCCCGGCAGCCAGCGTGGACGAGATCAGCGTGGACGACTGGAACGCCACCGTTGCGGTCAACCTCACGGGCTCCATGCTGTGCGCCGCGGCCGCCGTCAGGACCATGAAGGAACAGGAACCCCGGGGCGGGCGGATCATCAACAACGGCTCCATTTCCGCACATTCGCCCCGCCCGCGGACCGTGGCCTACACGGTGACCAAGCACGCGATGACGGGCCTCACCAAAAGCATCGAGCTGGACGGGCGCGGCTTCGGGATCACCTGCGGGCAGATCGATATCGGCAACACGGCCACCGACATCATGGACACCATCGGCGTCGGCTCCGGGGCCCTGCAGGCTGACGGCAGCCGCCGGGTGGAGCCGATGTTCCCGGTGGCGGATGCGGCCCGCGCGGTGCTGATGATGGCGGACATGCCTGCCACGGCCAGTGTGGGCTCGGTGGTGGTGACCGCCGCGGGCATACCGTTCGTCGGCCGCGGCTAAAAGCGCAAGCGCAAGCCGGCGGGGCGGCCAGCCGGCGGGCAGTCAGCTACCGGCAGTCAGCTACAGCGGTAGCAGCTCCGAGAGGTCCGCGCGCAGTCCCGAAGCAGCCACCCTGCCGGCCGCGACAGCGTCCGCCCAGCCCAGCTGGCCGGTCACCATCGCCAGCCAGGTGGCGGCGTCGCACTCAATAACGTTCGGCGGGGTGCCGCGGGTGTGGCGTGGCCCCTCCACGCATTGGGTGACGCCGAACGGCGGCACCCGCACCTCCACCGAGTTCCCCGGAGCCCGGGCGGTGACTTCCTCAAGCGAATAGCGCACGGCAGTGGCCAGGACGGCCCGCGGCAGGGGAGTGTCCGACGGCGGTTCGGCAGCTTTCCGCCAGGCGGCCAGCGCCGCTGCGCCTTCCTCCACGTCAATACGACGGCGGGCTACAGCCATGTTTCGGGCTTCTTTCCGGTAAATATTCTCAGTATGGCCCCTTCAAAACACGAGTAGGGGCTGGCTGAAAAGACGGGTAGTGGCAAAGGCAATTAGAGTATCGCGCACGCTGGCGGAAGAAGAATTTGCCAAGCATGCTTCTTACAAGGCTCATCGCAGAGTCGGCAGCAGTGAGAAGCCCGGCCCCCTCAGCAGGGGCATCAGGGCCCCGCTACCGGCTCCGGTGGCGGGAAGGACCACGCCGCCGGCCGTGCGCCGGCAGTTCCCTCACTGAAATCCACCCCAGCGAAGGACTGCCCATGACTGCCCTATTCCTTGATGTCGACGACGTCTTCGGGGCCTTCACCGCCCGAAGCCTCAACGAGTTCTACACCGAATTTTCCCCCTACTTCCCACTCGCCGTGGCAGGCGTCATTGTCTGGGGCCTCTGGCTGTACCGGTTCATCCTCTCCCACCGGGCCCGGCCTATCGTGACCGGCTTCCGGACGTCCACCTCGGTGGTGGTCCCGTCCTTCCACGAGGACCCGGACATCCTGATGAGCGCCCTGGAGTCCTGGCGGCAGCAGAAGCCGGACGAGATCATCATCGTCCTGGACGTCGAGGACCTCGACGCCTACCAGCGGATCAATGCCCTGGGCGATGACACCATCCGGCCCGTCCTGTTCCACCACATGGGCAAGAGGTCCGCGCTGGGCGTCGGGATGCGGATGGCCCGGCACGAGATCCTGGTGCTGACCGACTCGGACACCTGGTGGCAGCCCGGGCTCCTTGCCAACGTCCAGATGCCCTTCGAAGACCCGATGGTGGGGGCCGTCGGCACCCACCAGAACGTGTACCAGCGGGATACCAGTATCTGGCGCCGCATCGCGGACTGGCTGGTCAACGTCAGGTACCTGGACTACGTGCCGGCCATGGGCCGGGCGGGAGCCGTCCCCTGCATCTCGGGCCGGACCGCCGTCTACCGCCGCAGCGCCGTGATGGACGTGATCGAACACCTGGAAAACGAGTACTTCATGGGCCGCCGCTGCATTTCCGGCGACGACGGCAGGCTCACCTGGCTGGTGCTGGCCTCCGGCTACAAAACGGTCCACCAGTCATCCGCGCGGGCGCTGTCCATGTTCCCTTCCAGCTTCCGGGCCTTCATGAAGCAGCGGGTCCGCTGGAGCCGGAACTCGTACCGCTGCTACCTCACCGCCATTGCCAAGGGCTGGCTGTGGAAGGTCCCGTTCGTCACCAAGGTGACGGTGCTCCAGATCCTCCTGACCCCCGTCACCATGGGGCTCACGCTGGTGTACCTGGTCTTCCACCGCCTTGATCCCACCCCCTTCGGAATCGGGGCCGCGGTCTGCTGGCTGCTGTTGGGCCGGGGCATCCGCGGCGTCTCGCACCTCCGGCGGCACCCCAAGGACTTCCTGATTCTCCCGGTCCTGGCCGTCACCGTGATCCTGGTGGCGCTGCCCATCAAGATGTACGCCTTCGCCACCATGAACAAGCAGGGCTGGCTCACCCGCCACGCCCACCAGACGGGCGGGGACGGCCAGGACGCCCGTACCCTCAGCACCGGGGACAACCTCAGCACCGGGGACAACCTCTCCACAGGGGAGGTGGCGGCATGAAGGCCGCCCGCCCCATCGCGGCCGCCGTCCTCACTGCGGTGCTGGGGACCGCCGGCTTCCTCTACGCCGGCAGCATCCAGGACGGTTCCGGGCCCGAAGCCCTGGGCCGGAACGAGATCGCAGCCAACGGTAACGTGCAGGGCCGGCTCTACCCGGGGAATCCGGCGAGCGAGGCCAGGCTGGTGGAGCAGGAGGACGAGCGCCTGGTCTACGTGCGCACCATCGCTTCCGCCGCCCGCTGGCGCGTGGAAGGACTGGAGGGCCCCTACCGGATCAGGACCGGATCCAGCTACACGCTGGTCCTGCCCGCGCGGGCCGAGGCCTACACAGTGGCGGACCTGCTGGCCCTGGCCCCCAACGCCTTCCGGCGTCTGGACAGCCAGCAGGACAACGGGAACTACCTGCTGTCCGAGTCCATCGCGGTCCTGGCCGGCGCCACGCTGTCCCTGGCCTCGCCGGACCCTGCCCGGCCGCTGAACCTGAGGCTGGAAAGCGGTGCCCGGTCATTCGTCTCCCTGGTGGCCCTGGGCGGGTCGCTCACGCTGGGCGGCACCGACGCAGCGCGCGTCAGTGTCACCAGCTGGGACAGCACCAAGGGCGGCCCGGACCGGACCACGGTGGACGGCCGCGCCTACATCAGGGTGGTGGGCGGCCACGCCTCCTTCAGCCATTCGGACATCTCCGAGCTGGGTTTCTGGAGCGGCAACACGGGCGGCTTGTCCCTGACCGGAACCGAGGCGGTGGGCACCTTCAGCGATGAACAGCCGACGCCGGGGGAGACGGAGGCGGCAAGCGGCGGCGCCCGCCTTCTTCCGGAAGCGGAACTGGCAGCCCTGACGCAGGAATCCGCGCAGGACTACAGCCTGGTCACGGCAGGCATCGAGAACGTCCGCCTGCGCAACAACGCCTTCGGACTCTTCGTCACCAACGCCCGGGACATCGCCGTACGGGACACCAGCATCACGGGAAGCCTGGTGGACGGGCTGGTGCTCCACCGGTTCGTCTCCAACGCCACCATCACGCGGACCGATTCCTCCGGGAACGCAGTGGACGGCTTCAGCGTGGGCCGGTCAACGCAGGGGGTCACGCTGGACGGCATCAAAGCCGTGGCCAACGGGCGCAACGGGGTATCAATGGACGGCCGCCCGCTCGCGGACGGGCCAAACGCCGTCGGGACCGCCGTGAACGCCTATGGCGGAAACACGGTGGCCGGGGGCACTTTCGAAGGCAACGAGCGCTACGGCATCGAGGTCATCGGCGGCACGTCGCTGGCCGTCAGGGACAACCGCGTCAAGGCCAACGAGGTGGGGATCGTGGCCGCCGACGGCGCCAAGGGCGTCACCATCACCGGCAACACCCTGCTGGACAACGCCCGCCAGTCCATCGCGGTGCGCGGCGGCGGCTCCACGGCCCGGGTCAGCGGCAATTCCATCACCGGCGGTGACACCGGCATCTACGTCAGGGACGCCACGGCTGACGTCAGCGCGAACACCCTGGACCGGATCTCCAACCACGGCATCACCCTGCTGGGTGCAGTCGATAAAACGTCCGTGGCCGGCAACACCGTGGGCGGCAACGGGTCCAGCGCCATCTGGACCGAGGCATCAACCGGTGCCATCCTTGGCGAGAACGACGAGCTCTCCTGGGTCCCCGCCTACACAGTGGAAAGGGTGGTCAAGTCCGTGTTCCAGCCCCTCACGTTCATCTGGTTCGTGCTCGCCGCGCTGCTGCTCATCACCGCCGTCGCGCGGGGAAGGAACGCCCAGGGCGTCATCCGCAGCCCCTACGCCGACCACGTCCCGCTCACCTCCCTGGGCAGGGGAGTGGTGGCGTACGACGACGAGAGGCAGCTGCGGTGACCGGCCGCCGGATCCGGATGGGCGCCTGGGCCGTGCTCGCCGTCGTGATCGTTGCAGTACTGATGGGAGTTTTTGCCATGATGGGATTCCAGGAGGAGACGCCCCAAGGGGACATCCCGCCATCATCAAGGCCGGCAGCAACGGAACCCGGAGCTGCACCACCTCCTGCCCCGGGGGTGGCACCAGCGGAGTGCCCCGCCGGCACCGCCGTCTCGACGGCGGCCGAACTGACCGCAGCGCTGGCAGCAGCCGGTCCGGGTGCCGTGATCCGGCTCGCGGACGGCGTCTACGTCGGCAACTTCCGGGCAACCGGGGCCGGGACGGCAAGCCAGCCGATCACGCTCTGCGGCGGCCCGGGAGCGGTCCTGGACGGCGGCAGCACCGAGGACGGCTACGTGCTCCATCTGGACCAGGCGTCCTACTGGACCGTGCAGGGCTTCACCGTCCGGAACGGGCAAAAAGGGATCATGGCTGACGAAACCACGTTCTCCCTGTTCCAAGGCCTGACCGTCGAGAACACCGGCGACGAAGCCATCCACCTGCGCAGGTTCAGCTCGGACAACAAGGTCACCGGCAACACCATCCGCGGCGCCGGGCTCCGGAAACCCAAGTTCGGTGAGGGAATCTACATCGGAACGGCGGAGAGCAACTGGTGCGACGTCAGCGCCTGCGAACCGGACAAAAGCGACCGCAATGAAATCCGAGGCAACACCGTCTCGGACACCACCGCGGAAAGCATCGACATCAAGGAAGGAACCTCGGACGGGCTCCTGCTGGAGAACATCTTCGACGGCTCGGGCATCACCGAGGCCGACTCGTGGGTGGACGTCAAGGGCAGGGGCTGGCGGATCGAAGGAAACACCGGCAGGAACTCACCCCAGGACGGGTTCCAGACGCACGAGATTATTGATGGCTGGGGCACGGAGAACGTCTTCCGCCGGAACGTCGCGGAAGTCAACGGGCCCGGACTCGGCTACTCACTGAAACCCGCGCGCGACAACGTGGTCGACTGCAGCAACACAGCCTCGCAGGCGGAACAGGGCCTCTCCAACATCCCCTGTACCAGCTAGAGGACAACGCCGGCCATCCGGCGGACTGCTCACTCCTCCACTAGAGACGGAATCGAGAAACCAATGAACAACCTTCCTTCCTTCAACGCGCCCAAAATCACGGTGGTCGGGACCGGCTACCTCGGCGCGACACACGCCATTTGCATGGCGGTCATGGGCTTCGACGTCCTGGGGTTCGACGTTGACGAGCGGAAAATTGCCCGGCTCTCGGCCGGCGAGGTGCCGTTCTACGAACCGGGGCTCCCGGAGAAACTCCACGAGGCGCTGGCCTCGGGTCGGCTGAGGTTCACCACCGACCTGGATGAGGTGACGCAGTTCGGCGACGTGCATTTCATCTGCGTCGGAACACCCCAGGCCCCCAACTCGACAGCTGCCAACCTGACCTTCGTGGATGCGGCCTTTGCCGGGCTGGCCGCACGGATCACCCGGAAAGCGCTGCTGGTGGGAAAGTCCACGGTGCCCATCGGCACAGCGGCACGGCTGGCCGGCATGGTGGCGGACATCTCACCGCTCGGGGCGGACCTCGAAGTGGCATGGAATCCGGAATTCCTGCGCGAAGGGTATGCCGTGCAGGACACGCTGCACCCGGACCGGCTGGTGTTCGGCGTGGCATCAGCCTGGTCCGAGTCCATGCTGCGGCGGGCGTTTGCGCCGCTGCTGGCGGACGGCACACCGCTGATCGTGGCGGACATGCCGACGGCGGAACTCGTCAAGGTGGCGGCCAACTCCTTCCTGGCCACCAAGATTTCCTTCATCAACGCCATGGCCGAAGTCTGCGAGGCCACCGCCGCCGACGTCAGCACGCTGGCCAAGGCACTGAGCCTGGACGACAGGATAGGCGGCAGGTTCCTCAAGCCGGGCCTGGGGTTCGGCGGCGGCTGCCTGCCCAAGGACATCCGGGCCTTCAAGCACCGTGCTGAGCAGTTGGGCGTGGGCCAGGCCGTCAGCTTCCTGGGCGAGGTGGACTCCATCAACAACCGTCGGCGCGTCCGCACGGTGGACCTGGTGCGGGAATTGGCCGGCGGCAGCCTTGCCGGGGTCAGGGTGGCGGCACTGGGCGCGGCCTTCAAACCGAACTCGGACGATGTGCGGGACGCTCCGGCCCTGGACGTGGCCCGCATGCTCTACCTGGAGGGGGCGGTGGTGACGGTGTACGACCCCGAAGCGAACGCCAACGCCCACCGGCTGTACCCGGACCTGAACTACGTTGACTCCCTGGCCGCGGCCGTGGAGGGCGCGGACGTGGTGGCACTCCTGACCGAGTGGGATGAATTCCGCTCCGCCGGCCCGGATTATCTGGGCGGACTGGTGCGGCACCGCCGGATCGTTGACGGCAGGCATGCCCTGGATTCCGGACTGTACGTCTCGTCCGGCTGGGAGTACCGGGCCTTGGGCCGGCCCTACCAGGCTGCGCCCTACGGCACGGCGCCCTACGGGACTGCGCCTGCGGGGCAGGCTGCCGTTGCGGACGCGGAGCTGAAGCGGCCGGCTTAGCCGGGCGCGGCCTGCGCGTCAGTCAAGGCGCCTCAATCAAGGAGCGCGGAAACGGCCGGGCCCAGGCGGATCTTGCCCACCGGCCGTCCGCCGCCCGTCACCGGCTCCACCACTTTTTCCAGGACGCTGGCAACACCGGGGATTTCCACCGCGCCGGCAGCGGCAAGGAGCGTCAGGGCCACCAGCGAGGTGGCCCTGACGTTGCCGTCCAGGATCTTGATGGCCACGGAGACACCCTGCGGGGTGGCCATGGCCAGGACGCCTTCCGCCCCGATTTTGGCAATGATCTCCAGCTCATCCATCACCAGCGTGTTGGCCTCGCCGCGGCCCTGAACGGCCCACGGATAGTCCAGCATAGATGTTGCGATCGTGGCGGCGCGGGCACTGTAACTCTGGTCGCCCGGGGCCTTTGCCAGCTGGGAAAACCCCCTGGCCAGGCCCTTCAACGAGACCGCCGCCACCGGCGCCCCGCACCCGTCAATGCCCAGGTGGGCGATCTTCTCGCCCGTGTACTCCTCGATGACCGTACGGACCCGCTGCTGCAGGGGATGGTTGGGCTCCAGGTAGCTGTGGGTGTCCCAGCCGTTCTCGGTGCAGGCCCAGAGGAAGGCCGCATGCTTGCCTGAACAGTTGAACGCCAACCGCGACTTGCCTTTTTCCGAGCGCACCAGCCAGTTCCGGGCCGTCTCGTCCTGCGGCCACGCCTCGGGGCACTGCAGCTGGTCCTCGCGGACCCCGGCTGCCTTGAGCATCCCGGCCACCACGTCCATGTGGTCCAGCGAGCCGGTGTGGCTGCCGCACGCGATGGCCACCTGGGCTCCGCGCAGCGGGACACCGGACTGCATGGCGGCGAGGGCCTGGAACGGCTTCAGGGCCGACCTGCCGTAGATGGGCGTATTGATGTCGCCCAGTTCGGTCACCACGGAACCGTCGGCGGACAGGAGGACGGCTGAACCGATGTGCCGTGACTCGACAAAACCGCTGCGCTCGATCACGGCCAGTTCGACGGCGGAGTCCACGGTGAAGGTGGCATGCGGGTTGTGCGGCATGCTGCCCAGTCTAGGGGCCGCCCCTCGGAATCCGGCGCTACTCCACCGTGACCATCACGGACTGCCAGCCGGACGCGCCGTCGGGAACAGGATCAGCACGCTGGTCCGTCTGCACCTCACCGGTCCCGTCGGTGGCCCGGACCTTGATGTAGTGGGCGCCGGGGGTGGCATCCCACTGGTAGGACCACTGGCGCCAGGTGACCAGGGACGCCTCGGTGGAAAGCTCGGCCTCTACCCAGTCTGCGTTGTCGATCTGGATTTCCACCTTCGTGATGCCGCGGGTCTGGGCCCAGGCTGTGCCTCCGACGGCAACTTGTCCGGCCGGTACCTTGGCGAAGGACTTGGGGACGTCCACCCGTGCCATCGTCTTGATGGGGCCGCGTTCGGCCCAGCCCCGCTCGGTCCAGTAGGCCTTGCTGTCGGCGAACCGGGTGACTTCCAGGTCAACCACCCATTTGGTGGCGGAGACAAAGCCGTACAGCCCCGGAACCACCATCCGTACGGGGTAGCCGTGCTCCAGCGGCAGCGGCTCGTCATTCATGCCGATGGCCAGCATGGCGTCGCGGTCATCCTGGAGCACTTCCAGGGGCGTGGAGGCGCTAAAGCCGTCAATGGACGTGGAAAGCACCATGTCCGCACCGTCCGTGGGCCGGGCCCGTTTGAGGACTTCGCGGAGGGGCAGGCCCAGCCATTTGGCGTTGCCGGCCAGGTTGCCGCCCACGGGGTTGGAGACACAGGTGAGGGTTACGTGCGATTCGATCAGGTCGGCATCGAGCAGGTCCTGGAAGGTGAGCCGCACTTCCTCCTCCACCAGCCCGTGGACCCGCAGTTCCCAGTCGTCAGCGTTGATTTCCGGAACGCTCAGTGCGGTATCGATGCGGTAGAAGTCGCCGTTGGGCGTTACCCATGACGGAACGCCCGGCACTGCTGCCTGGACGCCGGCGGGTACGGCAGGTGCGGCGCTGACCGGGGACGGCAGCTTGAGGGCCTCCCGCGCCTGGGCAATATTGCTCCGTGCGGCACCGAGGAGCCGTCCACCCGTTGCCGCGATCCCGGCGGCCGCCGCGGTGATGCCGGCCGCGGCAAAAAAACGGCGCCGGCTGGTTCCCGGACGTCTGTCTTCTACTGCTGTGTCCGCGGGCGCCTCCGGCCACGCCTTCATGGTCCGCAAAGGCCCTGTCAAACGCCGCAGGGCTACGAGGCCGGCGAACGTTCCGAGCACGCTGGGGAGCGCATCCACCGGATTCACTCCGGCACGGGTCACCACGCTCGCCACGATAACCGTGCCCATAAAGAGGACGCCCAGGACGCCCAAGGCCCACCTGCGGTAGGCCACGACGCCCAGGACACACGCGAGCACGGCGATGGTGAGCCCCATGCCCGCAAACAGTGCGGCCTTGTCATTCGTGCCGAACGTGGCGATGGCGAAATCCTTCAGCCAGGACGGGGTGAAGTCGATAAAGGTTGATCCCAAGGCGAACAGCGGGGTGGCCCGCGCGGTGAAGAACGCACCGATCAGCTCCGCAACGGCGAGGACGACGGCGGCCGCCACCACGCCGGCCAGCGCGGCCAAAGCGGTGGGACCCTGGAGCCAGTTTCGGAGCTTTTTCATGGTTGTTGTTCGGAGCGGGAAGGGCTGCGGATTGTCACTGCAGGTTGGAAGGGACACAGCTTAGGAGGGGGCAGGGTGCACAAAGTACCCTTGGAGACTGTGAAGGTACTCGTCATTGGCCCCGGAGGCCGCGAACACGCCATTGTCCGCTCCCTGCTCGCCGACCCCAACGTGTCCGAAGTCCATGCGGCGCCCGGCAACGCCGGCATCAGCAAGCTGGTCCCCACGCACAACATCAACGGCAACGATCCCGACGCCGTGGCTGCGCTCGCCACCAAGCTCACTGTTGACCTGGTGGTGGTGGGCCCGGAAGCTCCGCTCGCCGCAGGCGTGTCCGACGCCGTCCGTGATGCCGGAATCCCCGTGTTCGGGCCCAGCAAGGCCGCCGCCCAGCTGGAAGCCTCCAAAGCGTTTGCCAAGGAGATCATGGCAGAGGCCGGAGTTCCCACGGCGATGGCCATGGTGGCCACCAACGCCGACGAAGCAGCCTCCGCCCTGGACACCTTCGGCGCCCCCTATGTGGTGAAGGACGACGGCCTCGCTGCCGGCAAGGGCGTGGTGGTTACCAGGAACCGCGGGGAAGCGCTCGCCCACGCGCAGTCCTGCTTTGACGCCGGCGGCTCGGTTGTCATCGAGGAGTTCCTGGACGGGCCGGAAGTCTCCCTGTTTGTGCTTTGCGACGGGCACAACACGGTTGCCCTGTCTCCGGCGCAGGACTTCAAGCGCATCTTTGACAACGACGAAGGCCCCAACACCGGCGGCATGGGCGCCTACACACCCCTTGAATGGGCCCCCGAGGGCCTGGTTCAGGAGGTCATTGACCGCGTGGCCCAGCCCACCGTCAACGAGATGGCCCGCCGCGGCACCCCCTTTGTGGGCGTCCTGTTCGTAGGGCTCGCCCTGACCTCCCGCGGCACCCGCGTCATCGAATTCAACGTCCGCTTCGGCGACCCCGAAACGCAGGCCGTCCTCGCCCGGCTCAAAACGCCCCTCGGTTCCCTGCTGCTCTCAGCCGCCAAGGGCGAACTGGACAAGGCAGAGGAGCTGCGCTGGGCGAAGGAATCTGCCGTCGCCGTCGTCGTCGCGTCCGAAAACTACCCGGACACTCCCCGCACCGGCGACCGGATCCGCGGGCTGAAGAAGGTGGAAGCGCTCGAAGGCGTGCATGTAATCCACGCCGGAACGGCCTTTGACGAGGAAGGCAAAGTGGTCTCCGCCGGAGGCCGTGTGCTCGCCGTCGTTGCCCTCGGCAGCGACCTGGTGGAAGCGCGCGAAAGGGCGTACGACGGCGTGGAGCTGGTGCAGCTGGAGGGCTCACAGTTCCGCAGTGACATCGGCGGCAAGGCGGCGCGCGGGGAGATCAAGGTTCCTTCCGCGGCCACTGCTTCCCTGCCCGTAACGAAAGCGAAGGCCTAGCATGACGGAAACACCAGCCCCCCGCGGCTTCAGCACCACAGCACTCGACCTGCCGGGCTGGAAGCACGTCTACTCGGGCAAGGTGAGGGACCTCTACGAACCGGCCGACGAATCCATCGAGCAGCGGATTGGCCAGGAATGCGTCCTGGTGGTCGCCAGCGACCGCATCAGCGCCTATGACCATGTGCTGGCCAGCGAGATTCCGGACAAGGGACGCATCCTCACGCAGCTGAGCCTCTGGTGGTTCGACCAGTTGGACGTGGAACACCATGTGCTGGCCTCCACGGTGGAGGACGGGGTCCCGGCCGAGGTTGAGGGCCGTGCCATGATCTGCAAGAAGCTGGACATGTTCCCGGTGGAATGCATCGCACGGGGCTACCTCACCGGTTCCGGCCTGCAGGAATACAAGGCGTCCGGAACGGTGTGCAGCATCCCGTTGCCCGAGGGCCTGGTTGACGGTTCGCGGCTGGAGCAGGCCATCTTCACGCCGTCGGCAAAAGCCGAAGTGGGCGAACACGACGAGAACATCACCTACGATGCCGTGGCGGCGATCGTGGGGGACGATATCGCCGGCCGGCTCAAGGAGCTGACGCTGAAGATCTACACGACGGCCGAAGACATTGCGCGGCAGCGCGGCATCATCCTCGCCGACACGAAGGTGGAGTTCGGCTACGACGCCGTCTCCGGCTCAATTACCCTCGGCGACGAGGTGCTGACGCCGGATTCCTCACGGTTCTGGGATGCCGCCACCTACCAGCCGGGCCAGGCGCAGCCGTCCTACGACAAGCAGTATGTCCGGGACTGGCTGACATCGGCGGAATCGGGCTGGGACAAGTCCTCTGATACGCCGCCACCGGCGCTGCCTGCTGAGGTTGTTGAGCGTACCCGCAGCCGCTACGTCGAGGCCTACGAGAAAATCACCGGGAAAACCTTCGCCTGACGGAGCCCCAGCTCCTCCCGGCGAACGGCGTTGTAGCTAGCTGGCCTTCGCGGCGGCTGCCGCGCGCTTTTGGGCCAGTTTTATTTCCAGGACCGCGTCCAGTGCCTGCTGGACGCGGTCCCCGGCGCCGGCTGCGCTGAAGGCTTTCTGCGCTTCCTGCAGGTGCACCAGGGCTTCGTCCGGCTCGCCTGCTGCCTTGAGGGACTTGCCCAGGAGGAGTGAAACTTCACCGGCGGTGTGCTTGGCGAGGGCGTTGCGTTCAGCGTGGATCTCGCGCAGCTTCTCGACGGCGGCGACGATGTCCCCGGTCAGGTACAGCCACCGGGCGCGGATGAAGGCGACTTCCAGTGCGTCGCCCTTAGTGCCGCTGACGATCGAAAAAGCGAGTTCAGCACGCTCGATGGCAGAGAGCGTTTCCGGTTCCACGATGCCTGCCGTCAGCCTCACGGTGGCCGAAGCCTTGTTGAACCGGGCCCACAATTCAATGTCGTTCGCCGGCGACAGCAGCTTGGCCGCACGCTCGTGGTGTTTGACGCCTTCCGCATAGTCGTGCCGGATAAAGGCGACATTTCCGATGACCCAGGCCACTTCACCGGCGAGCTGGGACATGGACGCTTCATCCACTTTGTCACTCATGATCTCGCAGTAGCGCCAAGCGTCATCCAGCCGTCCGCTTTCCGCCAGGGCTGCTATCAGGGCACGGAGAGCACCCACGATGATTGTGGAATTTCCGGGAAGCTGTTCCGAAAGTTGCACTGCTTCCAGGGCCTGGTCCACTGCGAGTGACAGCTTGCCTTGGCGTTGGAAAACCGTGGCCAGCATTTGGCGGGCCCGGACACCCAGTCCTGCGGACTCCCTTGCCATCGGATGTTCCAGCAGGCGTTCCACGATCTGCTGGCATTCCTGCAAGTCATCGTGTTTCAGCAGGCATTCCGCCTGCATGTACGTCATGTTCCACCAGGCGCTGGTGTTGCGGCCTTCGAGGGCGATCTGTGCAGCTGTAGCAGCATGGCTTGCAGCGAGCGGATAGTCACGAAGGTCCCAGGCCTGGCGGGCGTAGAGACCTGCCAGGACATATTCTGCATCGCTGACTGAGATGGGTTGGCTCCAGGCTTCCAGCGCTTTGGGTGCCAGGTCCAGGCGACGGGCGAGTTCCTCGATGACCTCCGCTGTCGGCTCCCGACGTCCGGTTTCGAGAAGCGAGATGTAGCTGGGGGAATACAGGTCCTTGCCCAACTCGGCCTGAGTCAGTCCACGCTCCAGTCGTTCCGCACGGAGCTTTTCCCCGAATCCATTGCCCACGGCACTCCTCCTCTTCTGGTCCTGATGGGGACGGTTCCTTTCGCAAGGCTTGACAAGCCCTGTGGAAAACATTTTACAATGTATGTCAACAAGGGCTGTGCTGGCTTTGTAACGAATCCGACTCGCATTAAGGAACTCACATGTTCAAAAAGATTGCCGCCGCGGCTGTCTTGGCTGGGGCTTTGGCGTTCTCCGCGGTGGCTCCGGCCACCCTCTCCGCAGGTTCCGTTTCCGACACCTCGGGTATCTCGTCAGCAACAGGTATTTGGCCCGATCCCATGTCCTCCAAGCAGGGCAAGGACAAAAAGAGCAGCGACACCACCTACACCACATACACGGGTATCTGGCCCGACCCGATGTAACAGCACCCCTTAAACAGGAGGCATGAAAATAACCCCGGAGCTTCTGCTCCGGGGTTATTTTTTGTCAAAGGGCCCGTCACGGTGCGGTGCCGAGACCAAAGCGAGACACAAAAAGAGGGCCTCCGCAAGGAGACCCTCTTTTCGTTATGGTCGGGATGACAGGATTTGAACCTGCGACCTCTTCGTCCCGAACGAAGCGCGCTACCAAGCTGCGCTACATCCCGATCCGCTGCGAAAGCAACTTTACAAGGATAGCCGATCCCGGGTCCCGATGTGAAATCCTGACCGCAGCCAATCACATCAGCGGCGCCGGCGGCGCGCCACCGGCTCCTTCGGCAGCCGCTGGGCGAGGCCGGGGAGTGACGCGGACCGGCCGCGCTCGACGTGGGCAGTGGCCAGTGCGGAAGCGAGCGCCACCTGGCCGGAGGTGATGGCGAGGACCAGTTCCTCGTGTTCCCGCCACATGGCCTGGGTGTCCCGCTCGGGTGTCAGCCGGAACAGCCAGCGGACCCGTCCGTTCATCAGGCTGGTCATGCGCCGGAGCAGGTGGTGGTCCGCCAGCAGGACGATCTGCTCATGGAGGTCCGAGTTGCGGCCGGACGATTCCTCGCCGGGTGTCCCGCTGCGCGCATACTCCAGGGCCTCAAGCAGTGGGGAAGCATCGGCTCCGGCAGCCACCTTCCTGGCGGCGCAGGCAGCGGCCAACGGCTCCAGCTGCATGCGAAGGTCGAACACTTCCTCGGCGTCCCGCAAGGTGAACGTATGGACCACTGCCCCACGCCGGGGAGCGGTGGTGATGAAGCCTTCAGCCTCGAGCAGGGGCAGGGCCTCGCGCAGCGGGATCCGGGATACCTCGAATTCCGCGGCGAGCTCGCGTTCATTCAGCCGCCCGCCCGGCGGGAGTTCGCCCGAGATGATCCGCTCGCGCAGGACCTCGGCCACCTTTTCGGACAGCGGCCCGCGCGGCAGCAGCGGGCTGGGTGACTCCATGGGTGCTCCTTGGACAGGCAGGTTTCTCATAGCCTAACCGGGCGCGCATGTCTGCCTGCCCGTAACCAGCAGGCTCAGACCAGCGAATCCTTCCAGGCGCCGTGCAGGTCGGCGAAGCGCCCGCCGCCGCCGATAAGGTCCGCGGGGCTGCCGTCCTCCACGATACGGCCGTCGTGGACCACCAGGACCCGGTCCGCGGTCTCCACGGTGGACAGCCGGTGGGCGATGATCAGCGCAGTCCTGCCGGCGGTATCAGTGCCGGCGAGCAGGCGGGCCAGCCCGCTCTGCACCAGCCGCTCGGAGGGTATGTCCAGGGAGGAGGTGGCCTCGTCCAGTATCAGCACGGCCGGGCGTGCCAGGAAGGCCCGGGCAAAGCTGATGAGCTGCCGCTGGCCTGAGGACACCCGGCCGCCACGCTTGTTCACGTCCGTGTCATAGCCCTCGGGAAGTTCCAGGATGAACTCGTGGGCACCCACCGCCTTGGCAGCTTCCTCGATTTCGGCGCGGGACGCCTCCGGGCGGCCAAGCGCGATGTTGTCCGCCACAGAACCGCTGAACAGAAAGGCTTCCTGGGTGACCATCACGATGTTCCGCCGGAGGTCCGTGGTGCTGAGCTTGCGGAGGTCCACGCCATCGAGGGTGAGCGAACCGGATGTCACATCGTAGAAGCGGGCAATGAGCTTGGCCAGCGTGGACTTTCCGGCACCCGTCTGCCCCACCAGCGCCACGGTCTGCCCGGCCGGAATGTGCAGGTTCAGGGTGGGGACGACGACGGGCCCGTCGCCGTAGCGGAACTCTACGCCACGGAAGTCGATTTCCCCCCGGGCGCTCTTCAACGCAACAGGGTTCTTCGGCGGGCGCACTGTGGGAACCTCCTCGAGGAGGCCGGAGACTTTTTCGAGGGCGGCCTGGGCGCTCTGGAAGGAGTTGTAGAACATGGCCATCTGGTCCACCGGCTGGAAGAAGCGCTTGGTGGAAAGCATCAGTGCCAGCAGCACACCCACCGCCAAGTCGCCGGTGAGTACCCGGAAGCCGCCGAACAGCAGCACCACGGCCACGCACACGTTGCCGATCAGGACCAGCCCGGGCTGGAAGATGCCGTTGAGGTTGATGGACCGGACGGTCACCTGCCGGTATTCCTCGGCCAGCTGCCCGTAGGTTTCCGCGTTTTCCTTCTCCTTGCGGAACGCCTTGACGGCGCGGATGCCGGTCATGGTCTCCACAAAATGCACGATCAGCCGGGCGGACACCACCCGGGATTCCCGGAAGACAATCTGGGAGTGCTTCTGGTACCAGCGGGCCAGGAAGAACATGGGAACGCCGGCGGCCAGGACCAGCAGCCCGCTGCGCCAGTCCAGGGCGAAAACGGTGACGGCCGTGAAGATCATGAACAGCAGGCCCGATGCCAGCGAACTCACGCCCGAGTCAAGGAGCTCACGAAGGGCTTCAAGGTCGGAGGTCTGCCGGGCGATGATCCGCCCGGACGTGTATTTTTCGTGGAATTCCAGGCTGAGCCGCTGCGTATGGCGGAATACCCTGACCCGGAGGTCCAGCAGCATGGACTGGCTGAGCCTGGCGGTGGACGTGACATAGAGGGCCGTGAGCCCCGCCGTCGCGATGGCTGCCAGGAGGTAGGCGACGCCGGTGAAGACCAGCGGAAGGTTGTCCCCGGCCTGCAGCGCCGGCAGGGCGTGGTCGATGCCGAAGGCGATGAGCGCCGGCCCGGCAACACGCGCGGCCTGGGAGAGGACCACCATGGCGATGGTCAGCCAGAACCGCACCCGTACGGGACGGATGAGGGAGCGCAGCAAGGCGAGCGACCGTCGTCGTACTGCCCGGCTGTCGCTTTTGCTGAGGTGGGCGTTGTCTTCATTGGCCGTGCCGAACGTTGCCGTGCTCATCGGGTGACTTCCTCTGCCTGGTCCTCAAGCGCCGACAGTTCGGAGTCCAGGTCCCGGGGTTCCCGGTCCAGGCTGGCGATGACGTAGCGGTAATGGTGGTTGCTTGCCAGCAGTTCCGTATGGGTTCCGACGGCGGTGATCCGGCCTTCCTCAAGCAGCGCCACCCTGTCGGCGAGGGCCACGGTGGACGGCCGGTGGGCCACGATGAGGGTGGTGGTGTCCTTCAGCACTTCCCGCAGGCGGGTCTCCACGAGTTCCTCGGTGTGGACGTCCAGGGCGGACAGGGGATCGTCCAGGACCAGGACCCGCGGGCGGGCCGCGATGGCACGTGCCAGGGCGATCCGCTGCCGCTGCCCGCCGGAAAGGCTGAGCCCTTCCTCGCCGATCAGGGTGTCCACACCCTCTGGCAGCGAGTAGGCGAAGTGCGCCTGTGCCACGTCGAGTGCTTCTTCCAGGACGTCGTCACTCCGTTCGCGGGCGCCCAGCAGGACGTTGTCGCGTACCGAACTGGAAAACAGCGTGGTGTCCTCGAAGGCCACGCCCACGATCTGCCGGAGTTCCTCCACGTCGAAGTCCCGCAGGTCCACGCCGTCGATGGTGATGGCACCTTCGGTCACGTCATAGAGCCGGGGCACCAGCTGGATCAGGGCGCTCTTGCCGCTGCCCGTGATGCCCACCAGGGCCATGGTCTCGCCGGGCCGGACGTCAAGGGTGATGTCCTTCAGGATGGGCTTGTCCGGTGCATCGTCGAACGCCAAGGAGGCGTTGCGGAACGTCAGGGAGCCAGCCAGCCGGGCGGGACGCCGCGGGGCCGGGGGACTGGTGATGGTGTTTTCCGAGTCCATCACCTCGTAGTGGCGGTCGACGGCGGTCTTGGCGGTGAGTGCCATGGCCAGCAGCATCCCGGAGAATTCCACGGGGGAGGCCATCACGGCCGCGGTGGCGAAGAACGCCACCAGGGCGCCGATGTCCAGCTGGCCGCTGGCGCAGAGAATAACGCCGACCACCAGGCCGGCGCCGAGGGCGAGCTCGGGCAGGAGCGTGACCACCATGGTGAACATGGCCTGGTGGCGGGCCTTTTCGATCTCGGTCTGCCGGAGTTCCTCAGCCTGTTCGTTGAAGTTCTCCAGCGCCTCCCTGCTGCGGCCGAAGGCCTTCAGGACGCGGATGCCGTGAACGGATTCCTCCACCGTGGTGGCAAGGTCGCCGGCCTGGTCCTGGCTGCGGCGGGCAACTTTGCTGAAGCGGGTCCGGAAGCGGAAGCTGTACGCCATGATGGGCACGGCGGCGGCCAGGAAGATGAGGGCCAGCTGCCAGCTCATGGCAAACATGACCGAGATGCCGATGATGACGGTGAGGGTGGTGACCACCAGCATGATGGCGCCGAAGGCCATCCAGCGGCGCAGGAAGTTCAGGTCCGTCATGGCCCGGGAGAGCAGTTGGCCGGAGCCCCAGCGGTCGTGGAAGGAGACCGTGAGGTCCTGCAAATGGCCGTAAAGTGACACCCGCATCCGGGTTTCCACGGTTGTGGCGGGATTGATCACGAACTGCCGGCGCAGGGCTACCAGCCCCGCTTCGGCCACGCCCAGGACCAGGATGATACCCGCGGACATCCAGACCGCCTCGGTGGCGCCGCCGGACTTTAGTGATTCATTGACCAGGACGCGCAACACCTGGGGGATGGCGAGGGCAACAACGCTGGCCAGGAGCGCGCAGAGAAGCCCCAGCAGGAGCCGGGGAATGATGGGGCGGACATGGGGGTAGAGACGGCTGATGGATCTGAAGAATGGAGTTTGCTTGGCCATGCCCGCTTCTCAAGCTCTGAATCGAATGTAGTTTCCCGTAGCAACTACCCTATGCCATGGGGTGAGACGATTCACAGGGATCGAACCGGGTTTGGGTGCTTGCCCACTTATTGCAGTCCGTAATGGCCTTGCGGTCCGGCGCTAGCTGGGGGAGGTGAGGGTCAGCAGCACCGCTTCGGGTTTACAGGCGATCCTTACCGGGGCGAAGCGCGAGGTGCCGATGCCGCCTGAGACGTTCACCGGCGTCGTGCGTCCGTTGTTCTGCCAATCATTCAGGCCCTTGGCGCGCCACGTGGGGAGGTCGCAGTTGGATACAAGGGCCCCGTAACCCGGGATGCACAACTGGCCGCCGTGCGTATGCCCCGCGAGCAGGAGGTCGGCCCCGTTCTCGGTAAAGTGGTCCAGTACCCGCTGGTAGGGCGCGTGGATGACGGCCACCTTGAGGTGGTCGTTGGAGTCCTGGTTGATGGTTCCGCGGGGCCACCCTGCATAACGCTCACGGTTCAGGTGCGGATCATCCACCCCGGAAAAATCGAAACGCATGCCGTTCAGGACCAGCGACTGGTGGCGATTGGTCAGGTCAACCCAGCCGCCCATCCCGAAGCCCGAGCGCAGCCGCGGCCAGTCCAGCGGGACGGGCTTTGGCTTCACCTTTGACGGGCCAAGCAGGTAGGTGGCGGGGTTCTTCAGGCTCGGCGCGAAGTAATCGTTGGAGCCGGGGACAAAAACGCCCGGAAACTCCAGCAGCGGGCGGAGAGCGGCCAGGAGCGGATCCACCGCCTGGGCGTGGCTGAGGTTGTCTCCGGTGTTCACCACCAGGTCCGGTTCCAGGCCGGCCAACGATTCCAGCCAGGCCGCCTTTTTCTTCTGGCCGGGTACGAAGTGGATGTCGCTCAGGTGAAGGATCCTAAACGGATTCCGGCCGGGAGGCAGGATGTCCAGGGTCTCTTCGCGGAGGACAAACTGGTTCTTTTCCCAGAGCCCGTAGCCGAACGCGGCCAGTCCTGCGGCTGCCCCGGCTCCTGCGGTTACGGCAAAGCCGCGTCCGACGGTGCGGACGCGGCTGGCCAAGGTGGTCATGGTCATCGGCGGCTAGCCGTTCCCGTTTCCGTTGCCGTTCCCGTTGCTGCTGGGCTCAGGGGCGGGCTGCGTGGCGGCCGGCGAGGAGGGTGCCGGCGCCTGGGTGGCCTGGGGAGCCGTGGTGGCGGGTGTGGTGTTCCGCGTGGTTCCGCCGCCGCCCAGCAAGTTGCTCGGCGGCGCGGGGAACGGCTCGGTGCCGTACGCCGGGGCAATCCGGGTCATGAAGTTCGAGAACATGGGCCCGGCGATCATGTAACCATCGATCCCCTGGTAGAACTTGCCGTTGACGGTGACGTTCTGGCCTGGCCGCTGTTGGGACCCCAAGGCGTCACCGAACCAGGCAGCGGTTGCCAGGCCGGTGGTGTGGCCAACAACCCAAGTCGAGCCGTTGTTGTTGGACGTACCAGTCTTGGCGCCGATGGGGAAGCTGGTGCGGGTGGAGATCCTGGGCTGGATCAGCGAGCCGGAGCCGCGGTTCAGCGTCTCCTGCAGCGCATAGTTCACACCGCGTGCCACCTCGGGCTTAATCGCGTCCCGGCAGTTGGTGGACTGGGCGGGCAGGGTTGCCCCGGTCTGGTCCTTGACTGACGTGATGGCAATGGGCTCGCAGTACTTTCCGTCATTGGCGAACGTGGCGAAGGCGCTGGCCATGGTCAGCGGGGCGGTCTGCGTGGAGCCCAGCAGGTTTGCCAGCGTGGACATGTTGATCTTCGGGTTCGGGTCGCCGTCAGCCGGGAGGCCGCCATGCAGGCCCACAGCGTCCACGATCTTCTGGATGCCGCAGAAGTCCAGCTGGGCCGCGGACGCAAAGGTCACGGTGTTGATGGAGTTGTAGAGGCCTTCAAGGACGGACAGGGGCCGGTACCACTGGGGCTCTGCGTTCTGCAGGTCGTCAGCGGCGCCGAGTCCCTTCTCTGCCGTGTTGTACGCGCCGGTGACCACGCCGCAGGAGTTGCGCCAGCGGAAGTTCAGCGGGTACTTGCGCTGCGCGGCGTTGACCACGGTGTTCATGGACTTGCCCTCATTGAGCCACTGGGCGAACGTGAACGGCTTCATGGTGGAGCCCGGCTGTGCGCCGCCCAGTCCGTTGAGGTCGTTCCCGTCCTTGTCCAGCTTGTCCACGTTGAAGTTCACCTGCGAGTCGAAGGAGCCTTCGGCCGGCAGGAAGGTGGTGTTCTGGGCCATCGAGACGATCTTGCCCGAGTTGGGCTGCACGGAAACCATGGCCGCGCCCCACTTGTCCGGGTTGGCGCCGGCGGAGGCGTTGACCTGTTCCTGGGCGGCAGCCTGGGCGCTCGGGTCAAGGGTGGTGGTGATGGTCAGGCCGCCACCGTAGATGAGGCGCTTCCGCTCATCCAGTTCCGCGCCGTAGGCGGGGTTGTTCTCCAGCAGGTGGAGCACGTAGTCACAGAAGTACGGGGCGGTGGAAGCGTACGCGCAGCCCTGCTTGGGCTGCGTCACCTTGGTTTCCACGGGGGTGGCAACGGCGGCGTCGTAGTCCGCCTGGGTGATCTTGCCCTGGTCCCGCATGAGTCCCAGCACCAGGTCGCGGCGCTGCTTGGAGCTCTCCGGATTGCTGATGGGGTCGAACGCGGACGGGCTGTTGACCAGCCCGGCGAGCAGCGCAGCCTGGGGAAGTGTCAGGTCCTTGGAGGAGGTGCTGAAGAAGAACCTGGAGGCGGCTTCGATGCCATAGGCGTCACGGTTGAAGAACACGATGTTCAGGTAGCCCTCAAGGATCTGCTCCTTGCTGAACTCCTTCTCCAGGGCGATGGCCAGCTTCATCTCGCGGAGCTTGTCGCCCACGCCCTTGTTGACGCCGTTGAGCTTGATCTGGTCCTCGTTGCCCTCGGCGGCGAGGTTGGCGTTGAGGACGTTGTTCACGTACTGCTGCGTGATGGTGGAGGCGCCCTGCCGGTTGCCGCGCGCGGTGCTCACCAGCGCGCGGAGAATACCGGTGGTGTCCACACCGCCGTGGTCATAAAAACGGCTGTCCTCGACGGCGATGACAGCCTCTTTCACGAACGGCGAAATCTGGTCCAAAGCAACCTTGGTGCGGTTCTCCGTGTAGACGCTGGCGATCTCGCTTCCGTCAGCCGCCAGGATCCTGGTGGTCTGGTTGGGCGGATCAACCTTCAGCTCAGCCGGAAGTGTGTCGAAGAACTCGATGGAACCACTTGCTGCGCTGCCCGAAACGGCGGCCGCCGGGACCAGCAGGCCAGCTACCAGGACACCACAAATCGCACTCACGCCAAGGAAAACGAGGATCTTTCCGAGGGTGGTGGCAGTATCGAATAAGGGGTTCTTACGAGTCGCCATGTTTTCCACTTTACCGGCAAGGACTAGTCTTTCTCTCATGACCAAATGGGAGTACGCGACGATTCCGCTCATTATTCACGCCACAAAGCAGATCCTGGACCAGTGGGGAGAGGACGGCTGGGAGCTCGTCCAGGTTGTCCCCGGACCTGACGGAAACGGCCTGGTTGCCTACCTCAAGAGGGAGAAGCAGTAGTAATGAGCACCCCCGCAGAAGCCCCGTCCGGCACGGCAGCAGCCCCTGTTTCCGCTGTTGAGCAGCGCCTTGCCGAACTGGGAATCACCCTTCCCGAGGTGGCCGCCCCGGTGGCGTCCTACGTGCCGGCAGTGATCTCCGGCAGCCACGTCTACACCTCCGGCCAGCTCCCCTTTATTAACGGCAAACTCGAAGCTACCGGCAAGGTTTCGGCGGGCAGTGAGGCCTTCGCCGACGAGCCCACTGTTTCCCCGGAAGACGCCCAGCGCTACGCCGCTGTGTGCGCCGTCAACGCACTGGCCGCCGTCAAGAGCGTGATCGGGGACCTGGACCGCATCACCCGCATCGTCAAGGTGGTGGGCTTCGTTTCCTCGGAGGCGTCCTTCACCGGACAGCCCGCCGTCATCAACGGCGCCTCCGAACTGCTGGGACGCGTCCTTGGTGACGCAGGCCAGCACGCCCGTTCCGCCGTCGGCGTTGCTGTCCTTCCGCTCGACTCTCCTGTGGAAGTCGAACTGATCGCCGAATTCAGCTAAGGCCGGTCGCTTCCCTTGCCTCACCTCGCCCGACGCCTTTTTGCACTTCCCCAGGATCTCGAAGGGGCAGCGCACAGCTGGCTTGAACACGGCGAACGGACTCCACGGGCTGCGCGCCTGGCGTCGTCCGTGGTCCTTTTGCGGGATTCCCCCACCGGCCTGGAAACCTGGCTGGCTTACCGGCCAGGTTCCTCGCCGCTGGGGGTTCTTGCGTTCCCCGGCGGGTCGCTTGATGCCGCCGACGACGACCCCGTCGGGTGGCTGGGCCCGTCACCGCAGCATTGGGCTGAGCAGATGGGAACGGACGACGTCGGGCTGGCGCGCCGCCACGTGGTGGGCGCCATCCGGGAACTTTTCGAAGAGACGGGCGTGCTGCTGGCGGGGCCGGACATGTCCAGTACCGTCGAAGCAACGTCCACCGCCGACTGGATGCGTGCCCGCATTGCCGTCGCCGAACAGGAGAAGACGTTCACGCAGGTCCTGGAAAAGCGGGGCCTCCTGCTCCGGACCGACCTGCTGAAGTCTCTGGTCAACTGGCGCAGCCCGGACTTCGCGCACCGCAGGTTCGACACCCGCTACTTCGCGGCCACCGTGCCGCTGAGCCAGGAGCCCACCCTCCTGGAAGGCAAGGGCGTTTGGGGCAGGTGGGTGAATGCCGCCAGGATTATCGAAGCCCGTGATACCACCGCGCTCGGCGACGAAGTGGGCCAGGAGAATACGGTGGGCCGGACCCTCGGCGAGCTCCTGGTGCCTGGCTCCGAGATCATGCTTGAAAAGATGGCCTCGGCCAACGGCTGCATCGCCTACCTGAGTTACAAGCGCAAAGCCCACGTGTACCAGCCCAGCCTTGTCCAGGAGGACGGCAGGCTCCTCCTCGAGGTGGAGGCGGCGAAGACCACACCCGGCGATCCCCAGCGCGAACGCTAAAGGCTAGATCTTAGGGAGCGTGGAGTAGGGGCGGCTGGGAAGCACCCCCGCAGTCCAGGGCCGGATAGAAGGCTCCAGCGGAATCTGGCCGCGGCCGTCGCGGATCACCAGGGCCACCGTCCCGGCAATGGCAGCCAGGGACGCCAAGCCCAGCAGGATCAGGAAGACCACCAGAGCCACAGACATCGCCATGCACCTCTAGGCTCAATTTTACCGCCGCCGGCGCTCCTCGGCCGTGGACGCTCCATCACCTTCCGCAGGTTCTGGACGGGCGCTCCATCACGTTCTGCAGGTTTTGGACGGGGCGTTGGGTGGATAGCAGCGGGATGTGATGGGGCGT
>NZ_JARHXQ010000127.1:0-5972 GCF_029222765.1 Arthrobacter sp. Cr_A7
CCGTCAGTGCCCCGAGGACTGCCGGCAGCAGCACATCATTGCGTCCCCAGACCGGGTCCAGGATTTCCACGTACCAGGAATCGGCCAGCAGGAGTGCCAGGGCGTCATTTGTCTCGTCAGCCCAGTCACTGATCTGGTCGTCGTCCACGGGGTTCTCGCTGGACCCCAGCACGGTGGTTACTTCCGTTCCAGCCAACGTCACAGGAATGGCCGCGCTGCTGGCCTCACCGGGGGCGTGGGCCACGGTGACCAGTTCCGTCCGGGTGCTGAGTGCCAGCAATTCGCCGGCCAAGGAGGGACCGCAGAATCCCGTGACGTACTGCCTCTGCGCCGCTGAAGCCGTGAGCAGGCCGGGCTGGGATTCCTTGGTGAAAAGGCCGTTCCGGTTCAGCTCTGCCAAAGCTCCGGCGATGGGACGCGTTTCCTCGTCGAAGCCCGCCGCCAGGTGACCCGGCTGGTAGGAGCTGCCACCCTCCAGCCACCGCGCGGTCAGCTCGCCGGCGGCTTCCAGGGTGGTGGCCTGCCGCCAGACCCCGCGGTCCTCCAGCAGCCGGCCGAACTGGTCACGTGCTGGTATTTCCTCTGGCTTCATCTTCGGATGCTATCCCCGCGGCCGCGGACCCTTCCACCGGGGCGACACACCACTTAACGTCCGGCCCCCGGTGTCCGCGGCCTAGGCCTGCTCGGCGGGAATTCCCGCTGCCCGCTCCGCAGCGGCGAGGGAGGCGGCCAGGCTGGTGACGGCGTCGGGATATCCCTGGTGCGGATTGCCGCGCAACTGGTCCGCAGCCTTCATGGCCTTGATGAGCGCGGACGTCTCCGGCAGCCGCACGTCCGTCAGGGACGGGTAGTCGATGCTGCAGGCAGGGTCCAGCTCGTAGCGCCGCCACCGGGCAATCAACGCATCATGCTGCGCCTGCGCTGCCAGGTGCGCCGATTCCAGCGCCTGGTAGTCACGCCGGGCGGCCCGCCGCGCCAGGTAACGGGGAGTGCCCCGGTAGGCGGCGATGCCGGCAGCCACGCCCGCGCCGCCCAGGAACAGGCCGGTCCACGGCGACATCAGGGTGGGGATCAGCAGGGCTGGAACCGCAACGGCAGACCCCAGGAACAGGTCCCAGAACAGCTGGTCCGAGCGCTCAGCCTGGGTGTCCCCGCCGGCAAGGGCACGGCGGCGGACCACAAACACCGTCGCGGCAATGCTGGCCACCAGTACGGGACCGCAGAGCAGCAGCGCCCAGGCTCCCTGGATCAAACCCTCGAACATTTCCCCCATGGCTGCCACCTGACCTCCAGCGGACGCCCGGGCCGCGGATTCCCGGGCTGGTCATTCCATTGCACAGTGTCCGGGAACCAGCGTCAATGGGCTGGCGGATTCCAAGCCTGCACCCGGCCGGGGCACCCTTTCCGCTGTCAGTGCTGCCGCGTACCGTGGGGTCCATGAGACTTAAAATGTGCAGCATCCACGTCAAGGACCCCGCCGCAGCCCACGCCTTTTACACCGGCACCTTGGGCTTCGAGACCCTGATGGCCATGCCGGAGTACAACCTGTTCATCATCAAGGATCCAGGCACCAACGAACAGGGTGCTGACGCCGGGTCCGTGGGCCTTCTGCTTGAGCCCAGCGACAACCCGATCGGCGCCAATTACATGAATGCCCTCCATGACGCCGGGATGCCGGCCATCGTCTTCGGCGTCCCGGACGTGCAGGCGGAGTATGACCGGCTGCGGGAAGCCGGCGTGGTGTTCAAGGGTGAGCCGGCCGAGGACCCGTCCGGCATCAGCGCCGTGTTCGACGACGGCTGCGGCAACTTCGTCCAGCTGCACCAGGACTGATCCGTTAAACGCCAGAGGCTTGTTCGCGGATCCCACCCTTTAAGGTCCGGATCCTCGAACAAGCCTCTGATAGGAGGAGGGCTACTCCGCCTTGGCGCGGGCCTTCTTCGCTTCCTTCTTGGCGGCTTCTTCCTTCACGCGCTGGGCTTCAGCGCGCACCGCGGCGTGCGTGGCGCGCTCGGTGACCAGCCACTGCGGGGGAGCCTGCAGCAGCGCGGTGATTTCCGCCGTCGTCAGCGCTTCCTCAACCCCGCCGCGGGCCAGGCCGCTGATGGAGACGTTCAGTTTCTGCGCCACCACGGGACGGGGGTGCGGGCCGTTGCGGCGCAGTTCGGCGAGCCACTCCGGCGGGTTGGCCTGGAGCTCAGCGAATTCTTCCCGGGTGATGGTTGATTCCTGGAACTCCCGGGGGGTTGCGGGCAGGTAGATGCCAAGTTTCTTGGCAGCGGTGGCCGGCTTCATGGACTGGGAGTTTGCAGAGGTCATGCTTCAAGGGTATCCGGGCGGACGGTACTGTGAAGACGTGCCCTCCGACAACATCTCCCCACCTGACGCTTCCACTGAGCCTGACGACTCCGCGGAGCAGGCTGCGCCCCGGACCCTCCGCATCGCCTACGTGGCAGGGGTTACGCCCGGAAAGTGGATCCGGCGGTGGGAAGAGCGCATGCCGGACATTCCCCTGCAGGCATTTATGCACGACGGCGGCACGAGCGTCGAGGCAGTGCGCGGCGGTTCCGCGGACATGGCCTTTGTCCGCCTCCCCATCGAGCGCGACGGCCTCAGTGTCATCCCCCTGTACGAGGAGCAGCCCGTGGTGGTGGCTCCCAAGGGCCACGAAATCTCGGTGTTCGAGGAAGTTGCCTACAACGACCTGGGGCAGGAAGCCTTCCTGGACGTCGACGCGCTGGGCGGGCCGGAACCGGCCCTCGAGGTGGTTGCCACCGGAGCCGGGCTGGTGATCCTGCCCATGTCCGTGGCCCGCCATTTCAATGTGAAGGACACCGTGGCGCGACGGCTTACCGGCGCACCCGCAACCGAAATTGCCCTCGTGTGGCCGGTGGATTCCACCGACGAGGTGCTGGAGGAATTCATCGGGATCGTCCGCGGCCGCACCGCGCAAAGCTCACGGCAGCCGTCGGCGCAGCCGGTCAAGGTGAAGAAGGAACCCAAACCGGACCGGCGCGGCAGCGGCACCAAGAAGGCGCCCAAGGTGGCCCAGCGCTACGCCCCCAACCCGGACAAGGGCCGCGGCAAGGGCTCACGCAAAAAGGGCAAGCGCTAACCGGACATGACAACAGGCCGGCTCCCGTGGGGGAGCCGGCCTGTCCTGTCTGCCTAGGACACCGTTTTAGGTGTTCTGGACGTGGTCCTTGGCGTCGGTGGCGCGGTCCTTGACGTCGGTGGCGGCGTGCTGGCCTTCGGCTTTGACGTTCTGGGCTGCGTCGGTGGCGGTGGCCTTGACGTTTTCCATGGCTTCCTGGGCCGGTTCCTTGAGGTCCTGGACCATGTCCTTGGCGGCGTCGGTGACCTGGGTGGCCAGGGGCTGCGCGGCGGTCTTGAGCTGGTCGGCCGCTTCGCGTTCCTTTTGGCTTGCCGGGATCAGGGACGAGACGAGCATCCCGGCGCCGAACGCGATCAGGCCTGCGGCCAGGGGGTTGCCCTGGGTTTTGGCTTTGACCTGGTCCGGTGCGTGGGAGATCGCGGTGCCGGCGTCGCTGAGTTTGGCCGCGGCGTTGTCCTTGGCTCCGTGGAGGGTGTCGCCGGTGCTGTGCAGGGCATTGCCGGTGTGTTCGGTGCCGGTGTGGACCCTGTCCTGGACCCGGGTGGTGGCGGTGTCTGCTGCTTTCATGATTTTCTCCTTGACCCCTGTGACAGCGTCTTTGACCTTGTCGGTCTGGCGGTGGACGATGTTGGACGGGGTGACCTTGTCCGCGACGGCGTCCACGTTGGTGCCCAGGCGTGCGCGGGTGGCTTCTATGTCTGAACGGATCGCGTCCGGGTTATCGCTCATCGGTTTACCTCACCTGGTTTTAGGGTTGGGGGAATTTCGGACAGTGTTTCGCCGGTCTGGGGCATGCCCTTGATCTGCTTGAGTTCCTTGCGTCCGATCGAGGCCAGGACCGCGGCGATGATGCCCCAGATCACGGCGACGATCACGGCGGCCCAGCCCAGCGGCATCAGGGCGCCCAGGGCGAACATCAGCGCCAGGGACAGGAAGACCAGGACGAAGTGTCCGGCCACGCCGGCGCCGCCGAGCATCCCGGCACCCTTCCCGGCCTTGGTGGCAGACTGCTTGGCTTCGGCCTTGGCAAGCTCCACCTCCTGGCGCATCAGGGTGGACAGGTCCCGGGTCACATCACCCAGCAACTCACCCAGCGACGCGTTATCCGCCTTCTGATGCGCCTCACTCGGGGGCATCTCCGGAATCTGACTACTCACAGCTGGCGTCCTTCCGTTGACCGGTACGTGCCGTCTGCAGCGTGGTAGCTGCCGTCCTCATCGCGGTAGGGGTCATCCTCGAAGCGGAGGGGGGTATCTTCCGTAGTGCCGGAGGGCAGTGTCGAGGTGGAGACCGGCGTCCGGGAGCCCACTACCGGCTCCGTGAAGAGGTCGTCAGTGCCGGCGGCATAGACGGTCTCCTGCCGTAGCGGAGCAACCCCGGGCTGCACGGACCGCTGCGAGGGCGAGCCCTGGACCGAGGATTGGGACTCGGTGGCGCCTGCGGCAAGGCCACGGGTCAGGCGGCCGGCCAGCACGCCGGCTCCTGCTGCAAGGAGCAGGAAGGTGCCCGGGCGGTTGCGGGCGAAGCGCTGGACCTCGCCGAGCAGGTCGCCCGGCTGCTTGTTTTCAAGCCAGGAGGCAACGGTCTCGGTGCTGCTGGCGGCCTGCCGGATGAGGTCGCTGGCCACGCCCTGCTGCTCAGGAGCGTTAGCCATGCTCTGCAACTGGCTGGAAATGGTGCGAATACCCTCGGCCGCCTTCTGCTGCTGGGTGCCTGCCTGGCTGCTCAGCCCGGACTTCGCCTGGTTCAGCAGGTCCTGGGCGCTGGACTTCGCCTCGTACGCAACGTTGGCCGCTTCTTCCTTTGCCGTCTGGGCTACACCCTGGGCTGCCGATGCCGCCTGGCCGGCCACGTTCGAAGCTTCTTCCTTGGCCGCCTGGGTCTTTGACGTTCCGGATCCAGCCGGAACGGTTCCAGCCGGGGCGGCGGAGGTGGTGAAGCTCTGGTCAGGTCCTACCTCTGATGCGCCAAACGGGTCGGTCGCAGCGGTATTGGGGGTCTGGGGCCATTGGTTCTCTGTCATCGGGCTCTCTTTCCATGAAGGGTTAGCTGGCGATCAAGAACCAGCAGTGCTGGCGGTTAGTAAGCAAGGTTACTAATTAGATACTAAGCACACTTTCCTTTTGATGCGCAAGGGGCAAGTGAAGATGTCCGCCCTGTTCAGGCACCGTTGCGGCGATGGATAGTAAGCCTACTTGCGAATATGATGCTAAGCATGCTTATTGTAGGTAGGTAGCAACGGAGGCAACCCCGCACTTTTCCACCTACAGGAAGGCCGCGGCCGATGACCAGCAATCCCGATCCGGATGCCCGGAACAGCTACCGCCTCATCACCCTGGCGGCGCGCCTGGTTCAACGGCGCCAGGATGACGCGTTGGCCCACCTGGGCCTGACGAGGGCTGCCGTGATCGCCCTGGAAGGATTGGCTGCCGGACCGCTGAACCAGGAGCAGTTGGCGGAAGCAGTCCGCGTCCAAAGCCAGACGCTGGGCCGGGTACTCACGCGGCTGGAAGCTTCGGGGCATATCACCCGGACCCGGCACGCCGCAGACCGCCGGCAATTGAAAGTGGAGCTGACAGACCATGGGCACGCAGCCCTCGAGGCCGCCCGGGCGGCCGAAATCAATGCCTATCCGGATGATCCCGGCATTGCCTGGAAGGTGCTGCGGGAGGAACTGTCGAAATTCGTCAAGGCGCTGCCGGCGGGCCACGATCCTGAAGTTGTACCGTTTGTGGCGCCCGAACACCGTTCTGTGCGCCGTCAGCACACGGGTCGCGGCGGCCGGCGCGCACCGGATCAGCATCAGGACTGGGACCAGGATTCCCAGTCCTGAATAGAACGCAGTGGTTAAACGCCG
>NZ_JARHXQ010000128.1:0-21397 GCF_029222765.1 Arthrobacter sp. Cr_A7
CCTACTTGAAGAGGGCGTTGACCTGCTCATTGGCCTGGGTGAGGGAGCTGGCGGGCGCCTTGCCGGAGACCACGGCGTCCATGGCGGGCTCCATGATGCCCTTGACCTTGGCGGTGTTGTCCGTGATGGGGTACAGGAATGTGGTCTTGTCCTTGACGTGCTCCGTGAACGCGGTGACATCCACACCCTTGGCCTTGAAGGCTTCAGCTGCCTTGTCCGAGGACGCCTTGAGTGCGGGGAAGACCACGGCGTTGGAGGCGACGACATCCTGGCAGTCGGCGGACGCGAGGTATTCGACCCACTTGATGGCTGCGTCCTTCTTTTCGGTCCCTGCCCAGATGGAATCTGCCAGGCCGTTGAACATCGACGCGCGCTCGCCTTCGGGGCCAACGGGGGTGGGGGCGATGCCCACCTCAATGCCCTTGTAACCGGTGTACTGGCCGATCATCCAGGATCCGTGCGCGTTGATGGCGGACTTGCCGGCTGCGAAGGTGTCCGCCATGGCTGCGCCCACGGTGGTCTCAAGCTTGGGCATGTAGCCCTTCCCGGCCAGCCCTGCGAACCAGTCCATGCTCTCCTGGAACTTGGGGTCGTCGTAGTTGTACTTGGTGCCCCACGGGTTCTTGTCGGTGTGGGACCAGCCGGTGGTGTTCGTCAGGTAGCTCCACTCCGTCTGGCCGGAGGAGTCGCCGCCGCCGTTCAGGCCCAGCCCGTAGACGTCGACGTTGTTCTTGTCGAAGCCTGGCTCATCGCCGCGTTTTCCGTTCTTGTCCACGGTGAGGTGGGCGATGACCTTCTCGTAGCTGCCGCCGTCTTCGGGGTTCCACGTGAGGTCCTTCATCTGGTCCTCGGTGATCCCGGCGCCGGCCAGCATGGCCTTGTTGTAGAACAGGCCGATGGTGTCCCAGTCCTTGGGCAGGCCGTAACGCTTGCCGTCCTGGCCCACCCAGAGGTCTGCAAGGCCCTCGTTGTAGGCGGAGAGGTCCACATTGTCCTTTTCGACGGCGTCGTCGATGGCCAGCAGCTGGTTGTTCTCTGCCAGTTCGCCGTAGCGGCCCAGGTGGTTGGTGAAGACGTCCGGTGCGGTGCCGCCCACGAAGCCGTTGGTCAGTGTGGACCAGTAGTCGTCCCAGCCGCGCTGGGTGATCTTGACCGTGATGTCAGGGTTGGCCTTCGTGAAGTCGTCAGCACACTGCTGATAGGCGGGGAGCTGGTTGGCATCCCAGAGCCAGTAGCTGATCTCGCCCTTGGCGGCTTCTTCTGACGAGGATCCGCTGCAGGCAGACAGGGAGAGTGCCACAGCTGCGGCGACGGCAACGGCGCCGAGGGATTTCTTCATGGTTCTACTTTCCGTTCGGGGGTATTGGCGGGAGGTGGGATTGCTTATTTGATGCCGGAGAAGCCGATGGAGTTGACGATCTTCTTGCCGAAGGCCGCGAACAGGATCAGCACCGGCAGGGCCGAGATGAGGGTTGCCGCCATGAGGCCGGACCAATCCGGTGCGCCCTGCGGCGACTGGGACTTGAAGACGCCGAGCCCCACCTGGAGGACCCGGACGTCGTCCTGGGAGCCGACCAACAGGGGCCAGAAGTATTCGTTCCACTGGCCGATGAAGGTGAGCAGCGCCAGGGTGGCGATGGGGGCTGCGGCGTTGGGAAGCACAATCTGGAAGAAGATCCGGAGGTGCTTGGCGCCGTCGAGCATGGCCGCTTCCTCCACCTCACGGGACATGTTCAGGAAGAACTGGCGGAGGAAGAAGATGGCGAACGGCGTCATGAAGACGTACGGCAGGACCATGCCGAGCATCGTGTTGAGCAGGTCCAGGTTCTTGATCAGCAGGAAGTTGGGGAGCGCCGTGAAGATCGGCGGGACCAGCATGGTGCCGAGGAAGAGGCTGAAGACTGCATTGCGGCCCTTCCAGCGCAGCCGGGCGAAAGCGTAGGCGGCCATCGCGCTGAAGAACACGGCGCCGGCGGTGGTGATGGAGGAAAAGATGATCGAGTTCCGCAGGTAGAGCCAGAAGTCGATGGCGGCACCCGAGCCGCCTTCGGCCACGGCTTCCGCCGGTGACTGCAGCCCGAAGACCCGTTTGAAGGCGCCGAAGGTGAACTCCGCCGGCAGCAGGCTGGCGGCATTGGAAGCCAGGGCGTTGTTGGTGGACAGTGCGGTCCTCAGCACCCAGAGGAAGGGCAGGACGGAGACGGCGATGGCGAGGACCAGGAGGGCCCAGGCGCCGGCGCGGCGGGCGTTGAACGGACGACGGCGGCGGGTTCCGGCCGGCAGCGTTGCGCGGCTTGCGGTGGTGGTCATGCGGGACTCCTAGTCCAGGTCCGATTCGTTGCCCTTGAGGAACTTCATCTGGATGAAGGCCACCAGGGCGAGGATGAGGAAGAGAATGACGGCGATGGCGGATCCGTAGCCGAAGTCCGACTCGGTGAAGGCGCGCTGGTAGATGTAGTACTGGATGACGCGGGTAGCGTTGACCGGGCCGCCCGCGGTGGTCACTGCAACGGTGTCGAAGACCTGGAACGAACCGATCACCGTCACCACGAGGACCAGGACCAGGACCGGGCGCAACAGCGGGATGGTGATCTTCCGGAAGGTCTGGAAGGCTGAGGCGCCGTCCAGTTTGGCCACCTCATAAACGTGGCCCGGGATGGCCTGCAGCCCGGCAAAGATCAGCAGTGCCGTGTAACCCATATGGCGCCAGGTATTGATCAGGGCCTGGGTGGGAATGGCCCACTCCTCGCTGCCGAAAAAGGCGACCCGGGGCAGCCCGCTCCACTCGATGAACTGGTTCACCACACCGATCTGGTAGTCCAGCATCCAGAACCACAACAGTGCGGCGATGACGTTGGACATCAGGTACGGCAGCAGCAGTGCCCCGCGGATGATCGTGGACTTTGCCACCTGGTGCATCAGGAGGGCCAGGCCCAGGGCCAGGGCCGTCTGGAGGAGGATGTTCAGGAAGACGTACTGTCCTGTAACGGCGAGGGAATTCCAGAACAGCGGATCCTTGGCGATGGCCGTGTAGTTGTCCAGGCCGATCCATTCCGGATCACCGAGGATGTTGTATTCCGTGAAGCTCAGGTAGATGCCGCGGATGGTTGGCACGACGTAGAAAAAGACGAACCCGATGAGCGCCGGGGCGATGAAGAGCAGTGCGATCCTGAGGTCCCCGAACCGGCGGTAGCTTCCTAGCGGCTTGGGCGAAGCCGCTGCCGGCGACGCCGCTCTGGGGTGTTTGGCAAGGGTGGTCATCTTCGACCCTTTCCTGACTGTGATGGGGGTAACAACTGCGGATGAATCTACACGAGTAGATGAAGGAGGGCAAGAGCCGCTTTTCATGCTTTTCTTCCGCATGTTTCTCCATTCAATTGCCTGTTGACTCGAGTAGATGCGGGTGAAACACTGGCCTTCCCGAAGGACAGCGCTTGCCCGGTGCTGCCAAAACTTCCCGGAAGGAAGACAATGACGTTCTCAATCGGCGTAGTAGGAGCCGGCCAGTTTGGCAGCCAGTTCGCCCACCTGTTCAACCTCCACCCCGGCGTCAGTGCCGTCCACGTGGTGGACGAGCTTCCGGAGCGGGCTGCGGAAGCGGTGGACCGCTATGGGCTGGCCGGGTCACAGGCAAGCTTTGAAGAGCTCCTGGCCTCCGACGTCGACGCCGTGGCCATCTTCACTCAGCGCTGGACGCACGGTCCGCTGGTGGAGCAGGCCCTCCGTGCCGGCAAGCACGTGTACTCGGCCGTCCCGATGGCTGTTTCCGAGGACGAGATTGCCCGCATCATCGAGGCTGTCCGTGACACCGGGCTGGTCTACATGATGGGGGAGACCAGCTACTACAACCCCGCCACCGTCTTTGCGCGCAAGCAGCTCGCTGAGGGGAAGTTCGGCCGGATTTTCTATGCTGAAGGTGACTACGTCCACGACATGGACCTGGGCTTCTACGAGGCCTACCAGTACAGCGGCGGCGACCGCTGGAAGGAAACGGCCAGCTACCCGCCCATGCTCTATCCAACCCACGCCGTGGGCGGAGTACTCGGTGCCGTTCCCGCCCATGCGGTCAGCGTCAGCTGCGTCGGAGTCAGGGATGACCGCAACGACGGCGTCTTTGATAAGGACGTCAGCATGTTCGGCAACGATTTTTCCAATGCCACGGCCCTCTTTGAGCTGAACGACGGCGGGGTCATGCGCACCAATGAGATGCGCCGGGTGGGCTACCCCTCACACATCCGGGAGTCCCGGTTCCGGTTCTTCGGCACCGAGGCCAGCTTCGAACAGCTCGCGAAAGTCACCGTGTGGCAGGACAAGCGCAACGTCCACGACATCTCTGAGCAACTCGAGACCCGGCCCAGCGTTTCCCTGGACGATCCGTCGCTCGCCAACGTGGCGCCCGAGCTGAGGGATGCCTTCGTCTCCGGCCTGGCACCGGTCCACGACCCGGAACGGCTTCCGCAGGAGTTCCGCGGCGCGCCGAACGGGCACGAGGGCAGCCACCACTTCCTGGTGGATGACTTCGTCAGGGCCGTCAACAACCGCACCCTGCCGCCGGTGAACGCCTGGGTGGCGGCCCGCTTCACCCTGCCCGGAATCGTGGCGCACCAGTCGGCTTTGCAAAGCGGCGCACGGCTTCCCATCCGTGACTTCGGCGATGCCCCGGGTACTTGTACCTAACATGGACAGCATGACTTCTCCGGCAGCGCAGGCCACACGGGGCCCCGTGACCCGCAAGGACGTGGCGCGATACGCCGGCGTGAGCACCGCCGTCGTCAGTTACGTTGTCAACGGCGGGCCCAAGAAGGTGGCGCCTGCCACCGAAGCCAAGGTCCAGGACGCCATCCGCGTCCTGGGCTACCGTCCCAACGCGGCGGCCCGTGCGCTCAAGCTGGGCTCCAGCGAGACGCTGGGGCTTGTGGTTCCGGATATCTCCAACCCGTTCTTCTCGCTTTTCTCCCATGCCGTGGAGGATGCGGCGGCAGAACTGGGATACGCCCTGGTGTTGAGCAACTCCGACGGGAACCTGGCCAAGGAGCGGCGGAATATCCGCAACCTTGCCGCCCGGCAGGTGGACGGCGTGCTGCTGGCCAGCGTCCTCTTCGAACCGGACCTGGAGGTCCTGGAAACGGCGGACATCCCCTCGGTCCTGCTCAACCAGGAGCGGGATGCGCCGGGGTTCAACAGCATCGGCGTGGATCTCGCGGCGGGCGCCCGGATGGCCGTGGAACACCTGATCGGCCACGGCCACACCAACATAGGCCTGGCGATGGGCACCAACGTTTCCGGGTCCACCGACGGCCGTGAAGTGGGATGGCGGGAAGCCCTGCAGGAGGCGGGCTTGCCGGAGGGGCCGATTGTCTACAGCGCCTTTACGCGGCCCGGCGGTTACCTTGCCGGCCAGCGGCTGCTGGCTTCCGTCAACCGGCCGACGGCGATCTTCGCCACCTCCGACATGCAGGCGATCGGCCTGTTGCGGGCAGTGCACGAAGCAGGGCTGTCCATCCCCGGCGGGATGGCGGTAGCTTCCTTTGACGGTTCCGCCGAATCCGAATACTCCTGGCCTCCGCTGACCACAGTGGAGCAGCCGGTGGCCGTGATGGCGGAAGCCGCGGTGGCGGCGCTGGTGGGAGCCAGCCGCGGGGAAAAGCCGCAGCACCGGATCTTCCCCACGAAACTGCACATCCGCCAATCCTGCGGCTGCCCCTGAAGGTTTTAGTCAGAGGCCGGCGAGCCTCAACCGGCCTACCCGTTCCTGCAGGATGCGCTGAGCCTCCGGACTGAGGGCTTCGTCGCTGATGACTTCGTCGACTTCCTCCAGGGAAGCGATGGAGCTGATGCCCAGCAGGCCCCACTTGGTGTGGTCAGCCAGGACCACAGTCTTGCGTGCAGCCGCAACGAAGGCGCGGTCCGTTTCCGCCTCCAGAAGGTTGGGGGTGGTAAACCCGGCGTCGGCGTCCATCCCATGGACGCCGAGGAACAAAACATCCAGGTGCAGCTGCTTCAGCGCGGCGGTGGCGATGGGGCCCACCAGCGCATCCGACGGGGTCCGCTCGCCGCCGATCAGGATGACGGTGGATGCATAGCGGGCGGAGCCGGCGGACGCGGCGTGGTGGAACAGATCCGCGATGCGTACCGAGTTGGTGACAACAGTGATCCGTGGCCCGCCGGTGAGTTCCTTGGCCAGCGCCCAGGTGGTGGTTCCGGCGCTCAGGCCCACCGCCATGCCCTCCTGCACAAGGCTGGCCGCCTCAACCGCGATGGCCTTTTTCTCGTCGGTCAGCTGGGTGGATTTCAGGTCGAATCCCGGCTCATGGGTGCTGGTGTCTCCCGGGACCTTGGCGCCGCCGTGGATGCGCTCAAGGCGCCCGCCCTCTTCAAGCACCTCAATGTCCCGGCGCACCGTCATCAGCGATACGCCGAGCTGCTGGGCCAGGTCTGAGACCCTGACCACGCGTTCGCGCTGGAGGGCGTCCAAAATGGCCTGGTGGCGTGCGACGGCGAGCATTCGGGCGGTTCCTTCGGGGCAGGCGACGGGGCTGCTCCCAGCATACGGCGACGGCGCCGCCCACCAAGTGGGCAGCGCCGTCGTCGCGGGGACTTCTATTTCCTGAGCGACTGGGCGATCTGTTGCATGATCGTCGGGTCGGAGAGGGTGGTGGCGTCGCCGGGGTCGCGGCCTTCTGCGACGTCCTTGAGGAGGCGGCGCATGATTTTGCCGGACCGGGTCTTGGGCAGTTCGGGGACCACCAGGATGTTCTTCGGTTTGGCGATGGGCCCGATTTCCTTGCCGACGTGGTTCCGGAGTTCCTGGACGGTGTCGTCGCCGCCGTTGACCGCGTCGCCGCGGAGGATGACGAACGCGACGACGGCCTGGCCGGTGGTCTCGTCCGCGGCTCCGACGACGGCGGCTTCGGCCACGGCGGGGTGGGAGACCAGGGCGGATTCGATTTCGGTGGTGGAGAGCCGGTGGCCGGAGACGTTCATGACGTCATCCACCCGGCCCAGGAGCCAGACGTCGCCGTCTTCGTCCTTCTTGGCGCCGTCACCGGCGAAGTACATGGTTTCGAAACGGGACCAGTAGGTGTCCTTGAAGCGTTCCGGGTCGCCCCAGATGCCGCGGAGCATTGCGGGCCAGGGTTCGCGGATTACCAGGAATCCGCCGTGGCCGTTGGGCACGGATTCGCCCATTTCATCCACGACGTCCACGGCGATGCCGGGCAGGGGCACCTGGGCGGAGCCGGGTTTCGCGGCGGTGACGCCGGGCAGCGGGGCGATCATCTGGGCGCCGGTCTCGGTCTGCCACCAGGTGTCCACGATGGGGGTCTTCTCCCCGCCGATGACGTTCCGGTACCACATCCAGGCCTCGGGGTTGATGGGTTCGCCAACTGAGCCGAGCACGCGGAGGGAGGTGAGGTCGTATTTGTCCGGGATCTCCCGGCCCCACTTCATGAACGTCCGGATCGCCGTGGGCGCGGTGTAGAGGATGGAGACCTTGTACTTTTCGATGATCTCCCACCAGCGGCCCTGGTGCGGGGAGTCCGGGGTGCCTTCGTACATGACCTGGGTGGCGCCGTTGATGAGCGGGGCGTAGGTGACGTAGGAGTGGCCGGTGACCCAGCCGACGTCGGCCGTGCACCAGTAGACATCCGTCTCGGGGTGCAGGTCGAACACAGCCTTGTGGGTGTAGGCGGTCTGGGTGAGGTAGCCGCCGGTGGTGTGCAGAATGCCCTTGGGCTTTCCGGTGGTCCCGGAGGTGTAGAGGATGAACAGCGGGTGCTCGGAGTCATGCCCGACGGCGGTGTGCTCGATGGAGGCTGCCTCGACGGTGTCGGCCCACCAGTGGTCCCGGCCCTCAGTCCAGTCCACGTCCTGGCCGTTGCGCTTGACCACCACCACGTTCTGCACCGTGTGGCCGGCCTTGGCGAGGGCTTCGTCCACGGCGGGTTTCAGGGCGCTGGGCTTGCCGCGGCGGTAGGTGCCGTCGGCGGTGACCACGAGTTTGGCTTCGGCGTCATCGATGCGGGAGCGGAGCGCGTCGGCGGAGAACCCGCCGAACACCACCGAGTGCACGGCGCCGATCCGGGCGCAGGCCAGCAGCGTAATGACCGCTTCGGGGATCATCGGCAGGTACACGGCCACCCGGTCGCCCTTGGCCACGCCCAGGGATTCGAAGGCGTTCGCTGCCTTCTTCACTTCCTCGGTCAGCCGCGCGTAGGTGTAGGAGCGGGTGTCGCCGGGTTCGCCCTCGAAGTGGATGGCCACCCGGTCGCCCCGGCCGTTCTCCACGTGCCGGTCCAGCGCGTTGTAGGCCGCGTTGACCTCGCCGCCCACGAACCATTTGGCAAACGGCGGGTTGGACCAGTCCAGCGCCTCATCGAAGTCCTTGCTCCAGGTGAGCAGCTCCCGCGCCTGCTTCGCCCAGAAAGCCGGCCGGTCGGCGTCGGCCTCCTGGTACTCCTCAGCGGTGACAACCGCGTTGGCCGCGAACTCCGGCGAAGGCGGGAAGGTCCGGGTCTCATGGAGCAGGTTTTCAAAGGCATCGCCCTGCTGTGCCGAGCCTGCGGGAACGGTGGCCGTGGAGCTTGGAGTGTCCTGGGACATGTGAACCTCATCATTCATCGATCTTTGCTGCGCGGCATGGTGGCTGCCGGCCGGGCTCCGCCGCACGCACGACGTTGGGCACCGGCCGATCACGGACATACCGCAAAGAGCTGTTCCGGAATCAAGACTAATGCTTGCCCGGACATACATGTGTGCCCTGTCACAGACGTACCCGCGAGCGGCGTCCATTAAGCGGTGAATGGTTGGGCCCGCCGTCGGGAGGACGCCCCCGGCGGCGCCGTTCAGCTAGTGATCAGCCCGGCTGTTGACTAGGCTGAAATGGAATTGTGACTTCACTTCGGACCGCTGTGGACAGGCGCAACTGCGCGTGGCCGCGGCGGAACCGGTGTTACGACGGCACGATATCGGGGCCATGCCGGCCCCGGTGCCGCCACGCTAAGGAGAACAGAATGAACCAGCAAAGCTTTGGCCAGAAGACCGGCCCCGATACCGCGGCAGGTTCCGGCCCCGCCGGACCCGCCACCGGGGCAGGCCAGCAGGCCACGTCCGAAGGGAAGCCGGCAGGCCTTGCCAAGGACGCCAACCAGGCAGTGCTCGGTCCGTTCACCGTGCGGGACCTGGCCGTGTTTGCCGCCACCCTCATCCTGTTCATCGCTTCGCTGCTGCCCATCTTCGGCGGCCGCTACAACCTGTGGAACCTGAACAACCTTTTCTTCCTGGGATTGGGCATCATCCTGCCCCTCATCGTCAGCGCCCTTTTCGCGGCGCGCAGGCTGGCACCCGCCACCAAAATCCGCATCGGCTCCCTCTCCATCGACCAGTTCGCGTCGGTGGTGGCCTGCTTCGCCGTCGCCTTCTTCTTTTTGTCCGTGGCAGGCGCGTACGTGCCCAGCCTGCTGGTGGGCCTGATCGGCTCCCTGATCCTGTTCGCTGCAACGGTCCTGGGCCGCTTCCTGCCGTATCTTTCGGGCGACTTCAAGGACCGCGCTGAAGTGCCGGCGCATGTGGTGGCCCGTGAGGCGGCCGCCCCGGTCCAGAAGCCCCGTGCACCCAAGCAGCCCAAGCCCGAGTCCGCGTCCAAGCCCGGCGGCGGGAAGCTGCTGGGCGCTGCCGGCGGAAAGCTGTTCGGCGGTGCCGGCGCCGGATCCTCGGCCGTCCAGCCCGGACCCACCCATCATGCACCGGCCACTGCGGCCGTTCCCACAGCAGCCGCGCCGCATTCACCTGCTACCGCCGCCGTCCCATCCGCCGGCGTCGCTGCGGCGGGCGGACCCGCTGCTGGTGGTCCTGTATCCACCGCCCCCGAAGTGTCCGACCGGGCGCCCGAAGTTGACGCCGGCCCGCCAACCCAGGCAGCCGACGTCGTCCGTCCCGCCTCCGCGCCTGCCGCAGAAGAGACGCAGTTCGGGGATGTGCCCGTAGGTGCCGGGGCAGGCGGTTCATCCGCGACGTCCCATCACGACGGCGGCGCGCAGCCGGCTGCCTCCGCGGCGAGGAGTACGTGGGAACCGCCGGCGGCAACTGCCGTCCACCAGCAGGTCCGCTCCGAGGAACCCATTGGGGCCACCGTGGACCCTGCCAGCCGGCACGGCGAATCGGACGAACTGCCCATCCATGAGGCGTTCTGGTTCGCTGTCGCCCAGCACCGTACCGCCTACGACCCCCGCACCGGGGCCCCGGCCTTCGTTATTGAACCGGGCGGGTGGGTCCTTGCCCTTGAGGACCGCGGCCACGAGTTCCTGGTCCAGCACACCGACGGGCGGCTGGGCGTCCTGCGGGACCTCAGCAACATCGAGCGCGGCTAACGCCCATGGCCGCGCCCCGGGCCAAGGCCGGCGGAGGGAAGGCTGCCGCCGGCCAGGCCGCCGGCATGCCGGTGGTTTCCTCCGAGTCGGTGCTCGCCCTGAAGCGGCGGGCGCGGCGCATCAACAGGGCTTTGGCCGAAAAATACCCGTACGCACACGCTGAGCTGGATTTCACCAACCCTTTCGAGCTGCTGGTGGCTACCGTGCTCTCGGCCCAGACCACGGATGTGACGGTCAACCAAATCACGCCGCTGCTCTTCCAGAACTACCCGGACGCGCGGGCCATGGCCGAGGCCGACCCCTCCCGGCTCGAAGAGATCATCAAGCCCACCGGCTTCTTCCGGGCCAAGTCCCGGAACCTCATCGCACTGGCCACCCGGCTGGTGGACGAGTTCAACGGCGTGGTGCCCGGCCGGCTCGAGGACCTTGTCACCCTTCCGGGGGTTGGACGCAAGACCGCCAACGTAGTGCTCGGGAACGCGTTCGGCATCCCCGGCATCACGGTGGACACCCACTTCGGACGGCTGGCCCGCAGGTTCGGCTGGACGCAATCGGAAGACCCGGTGCAGATCGAGTCTGACGTGGCCGAACTGTTCGAGCCGAAGGACTGGACCATGCTTTCGCACCGCGTGGTGTTCCACGGCCGGCGGGTCTGCCACTCCCGGAAACCGGCGTGCGGGGCGTGCCCGGTTGCCAACTGGTGCCCCAGTTACGGCATGGGCGAAACGGATCCGGTGAAGGCGGCCAAACTCCTCAAGTACGAGCTCGCACCGGGCAGCGAGGCGCTGTTGGCGGAACTGCTCGCCGAAACCCACCGTGCAGCCGAAATCCGGATGGCCTCCCGGAAGCGGACACTGTGAGCGCCCGCGAAGACCTTCTGGAACTGGCGCGCCGTTCCGAATCCGGGTCAGCCGCCGCCCCTGACCCCCGGTGGGCTGCCCTGACGGTGGACGAGGAGCGGGCGCGCAAGGCCGCCGTCCTGATGCTCTTCGGCGCGCTGGACGATGTTCCCGCCACCTCCGGCAAGCCGCTGGCGCCCGCCGACCTCGATGTGCTGCTCCTGGAACGGGCCCACACCCTGGGATCGCACCCAGGGCAGGTGGCGTTTCCCGGCGGCAGCATCGATGCCAACGAAACTGCCGTGCAGGCAGCGCTCCGGGAAGCAGTAGAGGAAACCGGGCTCGAGTCAGACGGGGTCGAAGTCCTGGGCACACTCCAGCAGCTCGGCCTGGCTCACAGCAATTTCCTGGTGACACCAGTGCTGGGCTGGTGGCGGTCCCCGTCACCCGTGCGGGTGGTGGACTACGCGGAATCCTCGCAGGTTTTCAGGATCCCCGTCCGGGACCTGCTGGATCCGGACAACCGGGTGATGGCTACCGTCCACCGGGCCGGCCGGACCTTCGACAGCCCCGCCTTTACCGTCAACGGCGTGGTGGTGTGGGGGTTTACCGGGATTGTCCTGAGCGGGCTTTTCGACCAGCTTGGCTGGTCCGTTCCGTGGGACCGGAACCGCCTGCATCCGATGGGGGTGTAAAGAGTAAGGGAGCCACGCGCGCCTTTGAGCGCGGCTGCCCGGTCTGGTACGGGCGCCCGTTATGGTGCCGGGCGCCCGTAAAACTCAAGGCTTAGGCTTGCTGCTGCCGCAGGTCCACCACTACGCCTGTTGCTGCGTTCTCCCGCATCGCCTTGATGCCGTCAACCAGTGTGTTCAGCGACTTGAAGTTGGGTGAAACGGCAACAATGTTGCCTTCAGCGTCCGTGAGCCGCAGCCGGTACGACTCGTCTCCAACTCGATGAATTTCAAACCTGCCCGCCATATGCCGGACCTCCCCTGGGTATGCGTCTTTGCATCATCTTTGGCGCCGATCTGCCTCAGTCGCCGGTATGAACTGTAACGTCCGTCACGCTGCCCGTCGAGCTACTGCCGGGTAGGTTACTTTTCCTTAACTGAGGGCCGTGCAGCCAGTTACTTTGCGTGGTCGTAGGAATCAACCACGGCCACGCTGACCGGAAACTCAACCGGGATGGGGCCGAACAGCAATTCCTTGGCTGCGCTGGCCGCGTCTTCGATGGCCTTGATGCAGGCGTCCACTTTCTCTGCGGGCGCGTGGACCATCACCTCGTCATGGAGGAAGAAGACCAGTTCGGCACCCACGGTGCCTTCCGTGCGGAGGCTGCGCAGCCGCCGTCGTAATTCGGCAAGCCAGCACGCCGCCCAGTCTGCCGCCGAGCCCTGGACCACGAAGTTCCGCGTGAAGCGGCCCCGGGACCGCGCAATGGACTCCGCACGGCGCTGCTCCTCCGCCGTGGTGGAGCGCTGGCTCTGCAACCATCGCTCCGACGGCGGCGGGCTGCTGCGGCCCAGACGCGTGGTCACGGTGCCGCCTGATTCGCCGGCGCGCGCCGCGCGCTCCACGAAGTCCACCGCACGCGGATAGGTCCTTGCCAACTGGGGCATCAGGCGGCCGGATTCGCCCGAGGTGGCGCCGTACATGGCGCCCAGCAGGGCCACCTTCGCCTTCGCCCGGTCACCGCCGAACCCCTTGGCGGCGATGCCTGCGTACAGGTCCTGGTCCCGGGCAGCCTCAGCCATGATGGCGTCCCTGGCCAATGCAACCAGCACGCGCGGCTCCAGCTGTGAGGCGTCCGCGACGATCAGCTTGTGGCCCGGATCGGCGTGTACGGCACCGCGGACCTGGCGGGGGATCTGCAGGGCGCCGCCCCCGCGGGACGCCCAGCGGCCGGACACCACCCCGCCCACCACGTATTCGGGCCGGAACCTGCCGCCGGCAACCCACGCATCAAGCCACGCCCAGCCGTTGGCGGTGTGCAGCCGGGACAGCTTCTTGTACTCCAGCAGCGGCCCGATGGCCGGGTGGTTCGACTCTTTCAGCTCCCACTTCCGGGTGCTGTTCACCTCGATTCCGTTGCGGTGCAGGGCGCGCATCAGGTCCTGCGGGGAATCAGGGTTCAGCGTGGGCGAGTTCAGCAGCTCCCGGAGCTCCGAGTTCAGCGCCTCCAGCCGGGCCGGCCGCTGGCCCGCTGGCGGGCGGGGCCCCAGGTACTCAACGAGGATCTTCTCGTGCAGATCCTCCCTCCATGGGACGCCGGTATGCTGCATTTCCGCGGCGATCATGGCGCCGGCGGATTCAGCGGCCAGCAGCAGCTGCAGCCGGCTGCGCCGGTTCTCCCCGGTGTCCGCCGCCGCCAGGGCATCCTGCTGGGCGGCGTATTCGGACCGGAGTTCGTCCGGGGTGTACCGCGGTGCGGGACCGGTCTCGGGTTCGTCGAACAGGGCGCCCTGCTCCGCCGGCGGACGGGGCGGCAGGAGCGCCTTTGGCGGGAGCAACGGATCATCCACCGGCATCCTGACGGCGTTGCGCGCGTACTCGGTGTGGGCGGTGAACTGCGAAAAGGCCAGGATGTTCCCACAGAGGCTGATGTCGTAGCACCGCTCCAGCTCCACGCCGGCCGCGAGCAGGTCCGGATACCAGTCCCGGGTGCGGTGCCAGATCCAGCGGGGCGGCTGCCCGCCGGGCCGCCTCGTTTCCAGATCGCGGACGACGGCGGCCAGGCCGCTTCGGTCCACAAGGCGCGGTTCGGGGTTGGCTGGCTGGGGGAGTCCGGCCTGCGTCAGCTCCTGCAGGGCCACGCCGTCGGGGTGGGCGGCGAGCAGCAGGTACATGGTCCAATTGTGCCCTGTTTTCCGGGGGCCCCGCTGACGGTGTGGCCTCGGCCTGGCTGCCCCGTCGGGCTTTTCCACATAGCGGCCGTGATCCCTTACGTGGCTTCTGCCGGCAGTGAAGAGTGGCCCCATGAGCAGGCACCAGTTGACCCCTTCCCACACCGAGCCGGGCAGTTCCGGCGGCGGAAAGCTGCGGCCTTCCGGGGCCGGACAGCCGGGAATATTCAGTCCCGGTGAGGCAGGTCCAGGGGACAGGGCCGATTCCTGGTTGCCGGAGGGTTCCGATGACGTGCTCCTGGTGACGTCGTCGGCGTTTCTCCGGGCCGAGGTGGAACGGATTGTGGCCGCCGCCGGAGCGCATCTGAGGGTCGCGGCTGACGCTGCCGGGGCCAGCAGGTACTGGGACGGAGCCGGCGCAGTCCTGGTGGGGAGCGACATCCGGGAGCTGCCGCCCCGGCGCCGGGCACCCGCGGTCCTGGTGGGCCTCGACGGTGAAGGCGACAGCCTGTGGCACCTCGCCGCAGCCCTGGGAGCAGAACGGGTTGCCGTCCTGCCGGACGCGGCGGCGTGGTTGGCTGACCACCTCAGCCGGTCCAAATCGCCCGGCCCGGGAGGGCTGGTCCTCGGCGTGACCGGCGGGTGCGGCGGTGCCGGCGCAACCACTGCTGCCGTTTGGATAGCGCAGGCAGCGGCAGGCCTGGGAGTCCGCGTGCTGCTCGTTGACGGCGATCCCTGGGGCGGCGGCCTGGAACTCGCCATCGCTGCAGAGCAAAACCCGGGGCTGCGCTGGCCCGATCTCGCCGAGGCGAGGGGCAGCATCGACCCGGCACAGTTGTCGGACTCCCTGCCCGTAGCCGGCGGGTTCTCGTTCCTGTCATGGCCCGCCAGCAGGGACCAGCCGGCTCCGGTGGCCGCTGCCACCACTGTGGGAGTACTCGACGCTGCCCGGCGGGGTTATGAACTGGTGGTGGTGGACATCGGGCGCAGGACAGAGCCGCTGCAGGCCTTTGCCTGGGACTGCGACCGTATTTTGCTCGTGGTTCCCGCGCAGCTCAAGGCAGCCGTGGCGGCCGTGCGGCTGCTGCAGGAATTTCCGCCGGTTGAGGCTGCCCTCCTGGTCCGGGGGAAACCCGGCGCAGCGCTGGACGGCTCGCTGCTCTCCGATGCGATTGGACTGCCTGTCCAGGGCCGGGTGCCCGAACTGCGCGGTGTGGCCGCAGCCACGGAATCCGGGCGGCTCCTGGACCTCGGCAAGCGGCGGGGCGTCCGCCACTTTGCCGCGTCGGTCCTTGACCTGCTCGGTGACGATATGCCGGTGGGAGGGCCGGCATGAGGCAACAGCCCGGACCGGAAACAGGTTTGGGCGGCCGCAGGCGGGACGGCCGCGAGCAGGATTTCCGCAACAGGCGCACTGTGGACGCCGGCCTTCTGGAATCGGTCCGCGAGTCCATGATGGCGGAGGCCGGGGCGGTGACGCCATCGCGGGTGGCCGCCGCTGTGCAGGCCACCGGCAAGCTTTTGGGCACCGCCGGTTCCCTCGCCGCTGCGGAACGGATCAGCGCGGAACTCAACGGGCTGGGGCCGCTGCAGGAACTCACTCGGGATCCTGCCGCCACGGACATTTTCGTCAACGCTCCTGATTCCGTCTGGGTGGACAGGGGCCGCGGCATCGAGCGGACGCCGGTGGTTTTCGACAGTGAAACCCAGCTGCGGGCACTGGCCTGCAGGCTGGTCGCGGCGGGCGGGCGCAGGCTGGACGACGGTTCGCCCTGCGTGGATGTGCGGCTGGCAGGCGGCTACCGCGTCCACGCCGTGCTCCCGCCGGTCTCCACGGCAGGGACCCTGCTCAGCGTCAGGATCCGGCGGGAACGGGTGTTCACCATGGACGAACTCGGCACGGCCGGAATGTTCGGCCCGCAGCTGCAGGCTGTCCTGGAGAAGGTCGTCGAGCACAGGCTGAGTTTCCTGATCAGCGGCGCCACCGGATCCGGGAAGACCACCTTGCTCTCCACCCTGCTGGGCCTGTGCTCCCCGGAGGAGCGGCTGGTCCTGATCGAGGACGCGTCCGAGCTGAACCCCGTCCATCCGCATGTGGTGTCCCTGGAATCCCGCCACGGGAACCTTGAAGGCGGCGGCGAGGTGGACCTCGGCGAACTGGTCAGGCAGGCCCTGCGCATGCGCCCGGACCGGCTGGTGGTGGGTGAATGCCGCGGCGCGGAGGTCCGGGAGCTTCTGACTGCCATGAACACCGGACACAGTGGCGGGGGCGGAACAATCCATGCCAACACTGCCACCGCTGTTCCGGCCCGGCTGACAGCCCTGGGCGCCCTGGCCGGGCTGGGTCCCGATGCCGTGCGGCTCCAGGCATCCAGTGCTCTCGACGTGGTCATCCACGTAGAACGGACACGCCGGGGCCGGGAGGTAACGTGCCTGGGCCTGATCGGTGATGGTCCAGACGGGCTTTCTGTGGTCCCGGCGCTGGGAACGGCTGCGGGCGTTCCCGGGCCGGCGGGGGTTCCCGGGCCGGGGGTTGCCGCGCCCGGTGTTGGTCCGGCGTGGCCCGCACTGGCAGCCCGGCTGGGACTGGACCCGGAGAGTTTCGCGTGATTTTCCTCCTGGCCGCGGCCCTGTGCCTTGCTGCGGTGCTGTTGCTCAAGCCGCCGTACGGGGCTCCGGGCCGGCTGCGCCGTGCCGCAGGCGAGGGCCCGGCTCCAGCATCCGCTTCCATGGGAATGCGGATCTTTTCGCGGGCCAGGCCTGCAGCCAGGACAGGGACAACGATGCGGGGGTCGGCCATGACCCTCGTGGTCCAGCAACTCGCGGCGCTGCTCAAAGGCGGCCGGACCCCTGCCCGGCTGTGGGACGAACTGTGGGTGGTGTACGGGGCTCGCGGCCACGAACAGCCACCGCACGTGCCCGCATCCGCGGCGCCCCGCTTCCCACCATCCCCGCGGCAGCACCCCTCCGGCGGGTTGTCCGCCGGGTCAGTCGCCGTGCTCGGCTCTGCCCGCGCGGCGGCGGCCGGGGGCACCCCGGTATCGGACGCAATCCGGCGGACGCTGCCGGCCGCGCCCGCCGGCGGGGACCGGGAGACCCGGATCTGGTCGGAGCTGGCCGCCTGCCTGGACATCGCCGAAGCAAGCGGATGTCCCCTTGCGGACGTGCTCACCCGGTTCGCCGCCCAGCTGGAAGTGGAGGACGACGCCGACGCAGCACGGCAGACCGCACTCGCTGGTCCCAAGGCCACAGTGAGCCTGCTGACCTGGCTTCCGCTCATGGGGCTGGGGCTCGGAGTGGCGCTGGGGGTGGATCCGCTCGCCATCCTGCTCGGCACACCCCTCGGGCTGGCAGCACTGGCAGCCGGGGTCGCGCTCACCGTGGCCGGAAGGGTCTGGTCGGCGCGGCTCGTGGCGGCGGCAGCCGGCGCTGGGGTGCCATGATCGGGAACTACGCCCTGGCCCTGGCCGTCTTCCTGGTGCTCGCCGCAGCTGCCTGCCTCGTTTGTGCCGGACCCGGGGCGGCAAGGAAGCGCCTCCGCAGCCTGCCTCTGGCCGGGCACGGGGCTGGGTGTGTGGAACAGGCGGCGGGGGCCCCGCGGAACCGGGGAGGGCCCGGTCTCAAGGACACCGCCATGATGCTCGAACTGGTCGCCGCGATGCTTGACGCAGGGTCCAGCATTGGGCGCAGCCTTGAATTGGTGGCAGCCTCGGCTTCGGCCCGGTACAGCGATTCGCTCCGGCCTGTTGTCTCAGCCCTGGCCATCGGCGCCGACTGGGACACCGCCTGGCGCAGCTCGGCCGTCCGCCTTCCCGAGATCCTGGAACTGCGCGATGCCCTGGGGTTTGCTGCTCTGACCGGCGCACCGTCGTCGGCCATCCTGTACGCCCAGGCCGCCCGGCTCCGCCGCGAACGGTTTCGGGCCGCGGAGAAGCGCGCAGCCTCACTGGGCGTGAAGCTGGTGGTTCCGCTGGGCCTGTGTTCGCTTCCGGCCTTCATCTGCCTGGGCGTGGTTCCCGTGCTGCTGGCCCTGGTTCCTTCCGGTTCCTGAATCCTTGCGGTTCCTGAGCTTCCTTGCGGTTCCTGAGCTTCCTTCCGGTTCCTGTACGCGGGCCTCGCCCATCCCTGCCCGCTGTCCGGTCTTGTCCTCCACACCAGCTTGTCCTCCACACCAGCGCAGCGGCCGGGCTTATCCACTTAGCGCAGCAGGAGCCTTACCCCGCCAGGCGGGGCCCGGAAGAGTCGGTACAGCCGGCAACACCACCGGCCCCAGGAAAGGAAACACCACATGTCCATGAACCACCACCGCCGCTACTTTGCCGGATCTGCCGTTCCCGCCGCTTCCAGGCCTGCTCCCAGGGGACACAGCGGCAGCCGTAGCCGCAGCACGGGGCCCCGCCAGACGGAGGGTACCCTGCCGGCCAACGTCGTGGAGCTCTACCCGGGCGCAAGCCTGGCACCGAGCAGCGGCCGCGCCGTGCGCCTGATGGGCTCCGAAGCAGGCATGGCTACAGCGGAATACGCAATCGCCACGCTCGCGGCCGTGGGCCTGGCCGGGCTCCTGGTCTTCATCCTCCGAAGCGACGAGGTCCGCGGCTTCCTGCTGACACTCATCCGTACAGCCCTGGCGCTGCCGTGACCATTGCGCCCGTGCCACTGCGGGGCCGGAAGCTCCTCATGGGCCGCGGAAGCCGGGGAATCCCCACAGCTGTGATGTCCGGCGGAAGGAACGCTGATGATTCCCGCGGCGCGGTAACCGCCGAGTTTGCTGTCGTTCTACCCGCCGTCGTTGCTCTGCTGGCCATGCTCCTGGCAGGTGCTGCTGCAGGCGTCACCCAGCTGCGGATTGAGGAGGGGGCACGGGCCGGCGCCCGCGCCCTCGCCAGGGGTGAGGATCCTGCCGCTGTCGAAAGGACAGTCCGGACCTTGGCCGGCGGCACGGCATCGGCCTCGATCGCGGCCGAGGGCGGCTGGTTCAGCATCACGGTCACCGACCGGGTGGGTGGGCCCTTGGGTTCCTCGATTCCGTGGACCCTCACCGCCCGCGCTTCCACCCGGAGCGAGACCGCTACCGCGCTCCAGCCCGCCGTGCTTGAGGTCGACGTGCTCCCGGCCGGCGCGCTTGAGGCCCGCGTGCTTCAGGCCGGCATGACCGCTGATGGCAAGGATCGGACGTGACCGGTGGATGCCCGGCCTGTGTTCCCCTGCCGGGCTGGAGGAGCACGAGCAGGAGGGCTGCCGTGCGGAGCCGGGCGCGCCAGTCGTGGGCCGGGTTGGAGGAGGATTCCGGTGAAAGGGGTTCCGGAACTGTCCTGGCCGCGGGCCTGGCACTGGTGGTCATGATGGTGATGGCCATGATGCTGCTCCTGGCCCAGTCTGCAGTGCTGGCCAGTCGGGCAGCTTCGGCCGCTGACCTTGCCGCCCTTGCCGGAGCTGATGCGCTGCGGGGAATCACCGACGGTGAACCCTGCACGGTGGCAGCTGAGGCGGCTGCCCGGCACGCGGCCGCCGTCCTCAGCTGCGTGGAAGGCGCAGGACAGATCCTGGAGGTCAGGACCGAGCTGAGGGAGCGGTCCATGCTGGGCCCGGCAAGCGGCCATGCCCGGGCCGGACCGCCGCCCTAGCATCCATCCGTCCTGGCCATGAACCTCTCTTGGCCGGACACTCCACCTTGGCGGGCACCCCACCCTGGCCTGACGCGTCGCCACCGGCCAAACACTCTGTCCCTAGGCGGGCCGGATGCCGGCGCTTGGTTCGGTGGCTGCGGTCTTTTCGGTCGCGTCCTTCAACAGGACGTCCAGGAGGGTCACGGCAGCGTCCTTGTCCAGCGGGTTGTTCTTGTTCCCGCATTTGGGGGACTGCACGCAGGACGGGCAGCCGGATTCGCACTCACAGGCCTTGATCGCATCCCGGGTGGCAGCCAGCCACACCTTCGCCTTGTCGAAACCCCGTTCAGCGAAGCCGGCGCCGCCGGGGTGCCCGTCATACACAAAGATGGTCGGCACTCCGGTGTCGGCGTGCAGGGCTGTCGAGACACCGCCGATGTCCCACCGGTCGCTGGATGCCACCAGGGGGAGGAGCCCGATCGCCGCATGTTCGGCCGCGTGCAGGGCACCCGGAAACTGGGCTTCGATAAGCCCGGCTGCCGTCAGGGACCGGTTGTCCACCACAAACCACACCGCCTTGGTGAACAGTTCCCGGGCACCAAGCTCCAATGGTTCCTCGCCCAGGATTTCGTTGGAGATTAGTGCCTTGCGCTGGAACGAGATCACCTGGGTGGTTACCTTCACGTCACCGAAGTGGACTGTGATGTCGCCCCACTGCATGGTGCGCTGGGTTTCCAGGACCTCGATCTGGGTAACGTCCCGCGCGGTGGTGTAGTAGTCGGGGTTGGCCCGGCGCACCACCACGCAGTGGTCGTCCTCGTTCAGGTCCTCCACCACATAGCTGTCGCCCTGGTGGATGTACACCGCGCCGTTGTGCGCCTGGTAGTGGGTCTGCGGCGAATCCATGGTCCCGAGGAGGGAACCCGTGTCCGCGTCGACAATGCTGACGGGACCGCCGCCGTCGGCCCGCAGGTTGACCATGGCAGCGGCGCTCTGGGAATGCGTCCAGAACCACCCGGCAGGCCGCCGTCGAAGGTAGCCCTGTGCCACCAGCTTGTCCAGGAGCCCTTCCGCCGTTTTGCCGAACAGGTCCAGCTCGCCCGGGCCCAGCGGTAGTTCCGCCGCGGCGGCGCACAGGTGCGGACCCAGCACGTAGGGGTTGGAGGGGTCGAAAACGGTAGCTTCAACGGACACGTCAAAAATCGCCTCCGGATGGTTCACCAGGAACGTGTCCAGGGGGTCGTCGCTGGCAACGAACGCGGCGATGGCCTCCTGCCCGGCCCTGCCGGCCCGCCCGATCTGCTGGAAAAGGGAAGCCCGGGTTCCGGGCCACCCTGCCACCAGGACGGCATCCAGTCCCGAAATGTCGATTCCCAGCTCCAGCGCGGAGGTGCTGGAGACTCCCAGGAGCCGGCCGGACCGCAGGGCTTTCTCCACCGCACGGCGCTCCTCCGGGAGGTAACCGGACCGGTAGGCGGCCACCCGCTGCGGTAGGCTCGGGTCCACCTCGTCCAGCAGGCGCTTGGTGATGGAGGAGATGGTTTCGGCCCCGCGGCGCGATTTGATGAAGGCAATCGTGCGAACCTGGGCGGACACCAGGTTGGCCAGCAGGTCAGCTGTTTCGGCCACCGCCGTGCGCCGTTCCTTGGCACCGTTTTCGCCCCGGACCTCGGTGAGGGCAGGTTCCCAGAACGCCACGGTGGTGGCACCGTGCGGCGAACAGTCCCGGGAGACCGCCCTGA
>NZ_JARHXQ010000129.1:0-21411 GCF_029222765.1 Arthrobacter sp. Cr_A7
CCTAGCGGGCGTAAAGTGAGAGTGTCCTCCGTCACCGGCTATTCCCCCCAGTTGGCCGGTGACGGCAGGGCCTAAACTCCCCCACAAGCCAGTCACTGTGGCATGCCGAAGGCGTAAGCAGCAGGATGCCTGTACGCGTAACTGCAAACCTTGGCAAGAATTCCCTGCGGCCGTGCGCAGTATGGCTGCTTTGCTGCGCGGTGTACGGGATGAGGACACAACCCCCGGCACCGAACCGGCCGGGTAGGGCCGTGCCGGTCCTGGATAGGCGGCCCGGCCGGCGCCGGGTCTAGGTTTCCTGGTCCTTTCGGACCTTCGAGATGGCGCGGTAGGCGGTGATGGAAGCGCCCAGCGCTGCCAGCGAGAGCACGAAGTTCACGATCGTCAGTGGTTCCATGAGGGTTTCCTTATCGGTGAGTTGAACCTAGGCTAAGAAGGAGCCCGGTGGCCGCAACCCTTGCGGTCACGACCACCGGATTTTCAGTAGCTACACCTTCCTTGCTTTACGCTTACGCTTCCGAGTTGCACCTCGGGAGCGTTTGCTCGTTAAGAGCGCGTTCCGCGTGGAAAGCAGAGCGATGACAGCTGTCGCCAGGCTCACGACCGAAGTCGCGAGCTTGAGCAGTTCGTCGATGCTCATGTAGCCACCTCCCTCCTGCCCCGCCGTGCGAGGCCCCCCCACTGGTCCAGCCGGTCGAGGGTGGGCCGTCAACCCCGAAGAGCGGACGGGCAGGTCCGCGAAGTAAGGGAGCGCCAGCGACCGCGTGGAACTGGACGGGAGCGTGGGTTGACGGGTCGGGCCCCCGGACGGCTACGATCAGTGGCCTTGTACGGAGAACAACCCAGCCACATGTAAGGCAAAACAAAGGCTTTTGCAGGCCGGAGCGCAGCGCAGGACCGGTTCCTGGGTGGAGCGCAGCGGAACCCAGGGCTTGAGGGAACGGGTTATGCCCACTGGCGGGCAGGTGGAGCCCTCCGCACAGCTCAAAGCTGTCCCCATTGGGTATAACCCGCCCCTTTTGGCGAGGCGTGTCAGTGCCGAGGCGTATGATTACCTTCGAACATATATTCGAATAAAGGTGTGTTGTGGGCGTTATTGTCGGTCCCCGTGTGATAAACGCGGGCGTTTCCTTGTTGTCGGTGCTGGTCTCTCCGGTGCCGGTGGCGGCGGGGTTCCCGTCGCCGGCGCAGGACTACTTCGATGGCCGGATTGACCTTAACGCGCACCTGATCAAGGACATCACCAGCGCCTACGTTGTGCGGGTATCCGGGGAGTCGATGACCGGCGCCGGGATCAGCGACGGGGACGAGCTGATCGTGAATCGGGCGCTGGAGCCACGCGACGGGGCGGTCGTGGTCGCTGTCCTGGACGGGGAGCTGACTATCAAGCGGCTGCGGATCACCCCGACAGGGGTGGTGCTGCAGGCGGAAAACCCGGCGTACCCGGACATCGAGGTTCCTGCCCTGTCGGACCTGACGATCTGGGGTGTAGCGACCAGGTGTTTGCATCATGTCTAAAGCGCGCTTTTCCGTTAAACGGGAACGTGGCACCTGTTCGGCGGTCCGGGATGTCTAAGCCGGCGTTGATGCGGCACATGCCGCAGATTGCTCACGTGGACGTGAACTGCTTCTACGCCTCCGCGGAGCGGGCGTTCGACCCTTCCCTGGAAGGCAAGCCCGTGATCGTGCTGTCCAACAACGACGGCTGCGCGGTCACCCGCTCCCCCGAGGCCAAAGCCCTCGGCATCGGCATGGGCGATCCGTGGTTCAAGCTCGCCCCCCGGGCCAAGGAATGGGGCCTCGTCGCACTGTCCAGCAACTACGAACTTTATGGCGACATCAGCGCCAGGGTGATGGAGCTGCTGGGCCGGTACTCGGCCTGGCTGGAGGTCTACAGCATCGACGAGGCCTTCCTCGGCGTCAAAGGCACCCCCGCCGAGCTTTTGACGATGGGCCGGTCCATGAAGGCGGCGGTCCGACGGAACGTCGGCGTGCCGGTCTGCGTCGGGATCGCGCCGACGAAGACGCTGGCGAAGCTGGCCAACAAGTGGGCAAAGAACAACAAGGCCTTCGCCGGGGTGTGCCACTGGGACTCCGTCCCCGCCGCGGAACGGGAGGCCCTGCTGGGCCGGCTGTCCGTCGAAGAAGTGTGGGGCATCGCCGGCCGGCTAACCAGGCGGCTGAACGTGATGGGAATCTTCACCATCGCCGACCTGGTCCAGTCCGACCCGGTCGCGATCCGGGACAAGTTCAACGTGGTCATGATGCGCACCGTCCTCGAACTGCAGGGAACCCCCTGCATCCCCATGGAAGAGGAACGGATCGGGCGGGACCAGCTCATCTTTTCCCGCTCGTTTGCGAAACCCATCACCACGGCCGCGGGGATCAGGCAGGTCATGAGCGTGTACGGGCAGCAAGCCTCGGCACGGCTGGCCAAACACGGGCTGCAGGCCAAGGTCCTTACCGCGTTCGCCGGTACCTCGCACTTCAAGCCCAACGACACCTCCTACCCTTCGGTGTGTGTGCCGTTGCCGATGCCCACGGCCGACCCGGTGATCCTGACCAAAGCCGGCCACGCGCTCCTGCCCCGGATTGTCGAGGGCGTCCGCTACGCCCGGGCAGGGATCATGGTCACTGACCTGCGCCCCTCCGGCAACCAGGCACCGCTGTCACTGTTCGAGAACCCGCACGAGGAACGCCACATCGGAACCCTCCTCGAAGACGTCACGCGCCGGTACGGCCGCGGGTCCATCGGCCTGGGCCACGGCGGGATCCGGGGCGGGCCGGACTGGACCATGAAACGCGACATGCTCTCCCCCAGATACACCACCCACTGGGACGAACTCCCCCTCGTCAAAGCCGCCTAAACGGCTGCTCTCTGCACCACCCAGGAAGAAAACAAGCACATGACCATCACCCCAGAAGCTCCCACCCTCAACACCCCCGTGGACGTCCGATTCACCACTGCCGGCACTCCCCTGGCCGTCCGCTACGACGGCAAAATCTGGGCTGTGACCGAAGAACCTGTCCACTGGTTCAGCAGGGACTCCTGGTGGGAAACCCGCCGAAACGTCCCCGTAGGAGTCGGGAACGTCGTAGACATAGAACACTGGCGCGTTCAGGTTCGTCTCGGCGGCTCGAACTCACCGCTGCGGACCTTCGAGCTGCGCCGCGATCCCCTCTCGGAGCAGTGGCTGCTGGAAGCCATCACTGACAACTAAGCCCGGCCCTGCGTAGCGTAGGGCCATGGACCACGTAACCGGGCTACCGGCTGGGCTCGCCCCGCCTGCAAAAGTGGCGCGACCTGCGGCAGCTAGGGCAGTGGCTTGCTGCTTACCAGTTATTGCTGCTCCCAGGCGGCTTTGCGTATATTCGACCCTTGGCTTCATTCACGGCTCGCACACGCTCTTTAAGTTCAGGGGCAACTATCAGTTCATTGAATGCCGCTTCAAAAAACTCCAAACCGTCGACAACGGCACGAACGCTGAGCGGTCCCCCTTCGTGAGATCCTGAGTTTCCGATCCACTTGATGGCGAGAAGCTGTTCCCCCACTTGCTGGTTCCCTGTTTCTGCCTTCCAGAGCTCAATTCGTTTGTGAAGGTTAATGCGTCTCTCGTTTTTGTCGTAGGCCGGTATCCCCCAGTTGGTGAGGAACAGCTCTATCGAGGCGCGAAGCACTGTTGCGGCGGAACTAGGATCAACGAAAATGATGGGCGCGGCCCGGTCGATGGCATCACGCACATCTTGGGGCACGGCCTCAGGCAGCGAGAGTAGAGGCAGCGGCGGGTTGAAATACTTAACTTTGTAGAACTCCGCGTAAGGGATTCCCTGATAATCGCTGCCCCAACTCGAGGTGGCATAGTCGACCCTGAACGTCCCAACCCCGATTACAGTCTGCTTGCATTCGCGGTAATCGCAATGCCCGATCACATGCATCGTCCCGGCAATCCATTCGGGCTCCCAGCCAGGTTCATGCATGTCTTTCATGGATTGCGCAGTGCGAGCCGTTACAGGCTCTTCCCACGAAACATACCCTTCTCCGCAAGTTCGACAATGAGGACGCGGCCACGGCCTGCCCTGCTCAATCTCTTCATCGAACTTTTGAAGAACCCGGAGGTGGGTGTTGGCCATCATCTCTTCCCCTGTTAACGGTTACAGGGGCAATCACCCCGTCGGGGACAGCATATTTCGTGGAAGAGAAGTTAAGGCGACGGATACCTTGAGACTTCCTCGCACCAGTGTCCGGCGGTACCTGTCGCTTTCAAAACGACCCCTTATCACGACGGCACGAGCACCGGCGCAGCCGCTTTCAGGCCCTTACCCTCCTAGCGATTCCAGAGAGTATGAGCCGTCCTACGTTCGCGGGGATGCCCACCAGGAGGGGTTGCTTAGGAGATACTCCGAGGTGGGGATGGACCGAACGTTCGCTTCATCACGGCTGCGCATTAGACCGGGCGCGGGAATGCGCCATGGTGAGAGGTCACCGATATCCTGAGGCGTTGAACCCAAGCATGAACTAATCGCGCGCAGCAGCGCAGGAGACGAGATATGGCCCCCACCACCAAAGAAGGACAGCGCGCCGAGCTGCACAAAACAATCTGGCGCATCGCGAACGACCTCAGAGGGTCGGTCGACGGGTGGGACTTCAAAAGCTACGTGCTCGGCATGCTCTTCTACCGGTTTATCTCGGAGAACCTCACCTCATACATCAACACGGGGGAACACAAGGCGGGTGACCGCGACTTCAACTACGCCGCGCTGGCCGACGCCCAGGCTGAGTTCGGCCGCACCGAGACTGTCGCGGAAAAGGGCTTCTATATTCTTCCCTCCGAGCTCTTCCAGAACGTCCGCAAAAGCGCCCCGCACGACGCGGACCTGAACGAAACGCTCGCTCGAGTTTTTAAGAACATCGAAGGATCAGCCGTCGGCGCCGGCAGCGAAGACGACCTCAAGGGCCTGTTCGACGACCTCGACGTCAACAGCTCCAAGCTCGGCAGCACGGTTGCTAAGCGCAACGAGAAACTCGTGAAACTTCTTGACGCGATCGGTGACCTGCCACTGGGAAACTTCGAAGACAACTCAATCGACCTGTTCGGCGACGCATACGAGTACCTCATGCAGATGTATGCCTCCAGCGCCGGCAAGTCTGGCGGCGAATACTACACACCCCAGGAAGTCTCCGAACTCCTGGCCCGCATCACAGTGGTCGGTAAAACCCAGGTAAACAAGGTTTACGACCCGGCGGTCGGGTCGGGTTCCCTCCTGCTGAAGTTCGACAAAATACTTGGCAAGGGCAATGTGCGCCAAGGCTTCTTCGGCCAGGAAATCAACTTGAACACGTACAACCTCGCCCGCATCAACATGTTCCTCCACGACGTGAACTACGAGAAGTTCAACCTCGCCCACGGCGACACCCTGATCGACCCCGCGCATTGGGACGATGAGCCTTTTGAGGCAATCGTGTCTAACCCGCCCTACTCAATCAGATGGGACGGCGACGCAAATCCTCTGCTCATCAACGACCCCCGATTCGCCCCTGCTGGCGTGCTCGCGCCAAAGTCAAAGGCCGACCTCGCCTTCACAATGCACATCCTGTCATGGCTGGCTGTCAACGGCACCGCAGCCATTGTCGAATTCCCTGGCGTCCTATATCGCGCAGGGGCTGAAGCGAAGATACGTAAATACCTGATCGACAACAATTACGTCGACGCCGTCATCCAGCTCCCGCCGGATTTGTTCTTTGGAACCACGATCGCGACTTGCATTGTCGTGCTCAAAAAATCCAAAACCGATAACGCCGTGCTCTTCGTCGATGCATCGGCCAAGATCACGCGCGTTGGCAACAAGAACAAGCTCACCAAAACTCATCAAAGGGCGATCCTCGACGCCTTCACCACCCGTGCAGATGCTGAACACTTTGCGAAACTTGTGTCGAACGAAGACATCGCTGCAAACGCCTACAACCTCGCCGTGACCTCCTATGTTGCAGCTGAAGACACACGTGAAATCATCGACATCACCGACCTCAACGCCGAGATTGCCCGCATCGTTGCCCGCCAGAAAGTACTCCGCATCTCTATTGACGAGATCGTCGCTGACCTCGAGGGTGCGAGTTGAGCCGCATAGACAAGTTGATCGCCGAGCACTGTCCAAACGGTGTCGAGTTCTTTGCGCTTGGCGATGTGGCGGAGACAGTGGCGGGGTTGTCTGGCAAGACGAAAACAGACTTTTCGGGCGGCAGTGCTCGCTACGTTTCGTATAAGAATGCATTTGCGAACCCTGCTGTCGATCAGCGAGCCCCTGACTTCGTTGTGGTTCAACCAGGAGAAAGACAAAATCGTCTGGTTGAGGGCGACATCGTAATCACTGGTTCGTCAGAATCCGTTAGTGAAGTTGGGATGTCCTCTGTGGTGACATCCGAACCGACCGAGCCCCTATATCTGAACAGCTTCTGCTTCGCTCTACGCCTTAATAATCCGGGACTTCTTCTTCCGGATTTCAGTAAGCATCTCTTTCGAAGTGAAGCTATCCGGAAGCAGATTAGAGCGACGGCAAACGGGGTGACTCGGATCAACATATCGAAGGGTCGCTTTTTGAAGGTGCGAATCCCGATGCCACCTCTTCCGGTACAACGCGAGATCGTGCGAGTACTAGATCAATTTACCCAGCTAGAAGCGGAGCTGGATGCGGAAATCATCGCCCGCCGGCTTCAACGGCTTGCGTTCGCTCGCACTCTACCTGGGGCAGCAAATATTAAGGATCTTTCTTCAAGCTGCGTCGAGCATATTCGGCTCGGCGATGTGGCATCTCAGTATGTTGAACCAATACGGGTTCAGGCTGACACGACATACACGAGCCTCGGCGTGAAGTGGTACGGCGAAGGCGTTCTCGCGCGCGAGCCTAGACTCGGCAGCGTGATAAAGGGGACGACACTCTATGGGGTGAAACCAGGTCATTTCATCTATAACCGAATGTTCGTTACCGAGGGATCATTCGCGGTTGTCCCTCCGGAACTCGCAAATGGAGTCGTTTCAAACGAATTTCCAGTGTACGAGCTCGACAGCTCACGCGTAATGCCTGAATGGTTGCTGTTGTATTTTCAGGACGAGTACACACTAAAGCGGATAGCTGCAGAAGTCACGGGGGTCGAACGTGGCTCAACTAAGAGTCGCCGACGCTGGAAAGAGGAGCAGTTCGAATCATTCCAGGTCGCATTGCCGTCAATTTCCGTCCAGCGCGAGATGATCCGAGTAGTTGGAACCGTCAGTGCTCTCGAATTGGCTCTGCGCGACGAACTGACGGCCCGCCGGAAGCAGCATGAACACTACCGTGACCGTCTGTTGACGTTCAAGGAGGCAGTTGCATGAGTGAAGCGACTCCGTGGAAATATGATCCTATTGCTGTCTCGAGTGAGAGCACGGTCGTCGCGGAGTATGTGCCGGAGGCGAAGAACGGGGCTTCATATCAGTCAGAGGTGGACCTTGAGCGTGAGTTCATACGGTTGTTGCAGTCGCAAGCGTATGAGTATCTGCCGATTACCTCCGATACGCAACTGGTCGCTAATCTGCGTGCCCAGCTTGAGGCTTTGAACAGCATCGCTTTCTCCGATGGTGAGTGGAAACGGTTCTTCAGTGAACGGGTGGCTGGCGCCAATGACGGCATCGCCGAAAAGACGGCGAGGATCCAGGAAGACCACGTTCAGCTGCTGAGACGCGATGACGGGTCGGTGAAGAACATCACTCTGATTGACAAACAAAACATCCACAACAACCGCCTGCAGGTTATCAATCAATACGAGACCCCTCAGGGCGATGGTGGCGGGAATTACGCGAACCGGTACGACGTGACGGTGCTAGTAAACGGGTTGCCGATGGTGCACGTCGAGCTCAAACGTCGAGGGGTGGATATCCGCGAAGCGTTCAACCAGATCGACCGATACCAGCGTGATAGCTTTTGGGCAGGCTCTGGGCTCTTCGAATTCGTGCAGTTGTTCGTAATCTCCAACGGCACGTTGACGAAGTACTACTCCAACACAACGCGGCGCCAGCACCTCAGTGAAACGGCCGGCGCCAAAAGGGTTAGGAAGACTTCCAACTCCTTTGAGTTCACGTCTTGGTGGTCGGATGCCCAGAACAAGCCGATCACCGATCTTTCCGCGTTTGCGAAGACGTTCTTTGCAAAGCACGCACTCCTAAACATCCTTACTAGGTACTGCGTGCTGACCGCCGACAAGATGCTGCTAGTCATGCGCCCGTACCAAATCGTCGCGACCGAGAAGATCATGCAGAAGATCGAGATCTCCACGAACTACAAGCAGCTCGGCACGATCGCCGGAAGCGGGTATGTGTGGCATACGACAGGGTCAGGCAAAACGCTGACGTCGTTCAAGGCGGCCCAGCTCGCCTCGAAGCTCCCATCAGTCGACAAAGTGCTGTTCGTCGTAGATCGCAAGGACCTCGATTACCAGACCATGAGAGAGTACGACCGGTTCGAAAAGGGCGCTGCGAACTCGAACACCTCCACCGCGGTGCTGAAGAAACAGCTAGAGGATCCGGGTGCTCGGATCATCATCACGACGATCCAGAAGCTGGCCACGTTCATCGGTGCCAACAAGGGCCACAACATCTACAACGGCCACGTCGTAATCATCTTTGACGAGTGCCATCGGTCCCAGTTCGGTGACATGCACTTAGCGATCACCAAGGCGTTCAAGCGGTACAACCTGTTCGGATTCACGGGCACCCCGATCTTTGCCACCAATTCCGGCAGCGGCGGGAACCCGCATCTGAAGACGACCGGGCAGGCGTTCGGTGAGAAGCTGCACACCTACACGATTGTCGACGCGATCACGGACAAGAACGTGTTGCCCTTCCGGATCGACTACGTCAATACGGTCAAGGTTGGCACCGTGGTCGACAAGCAAGTCGCCGCGATCGATACCGAAACCGCACTCCTTGCTCCAGAGCGCATCAGCAATATCGTGGCATACACGCGGGAGCACTTTGACCAGAAGACCAAACGCGCCGAAGGCTACACGCTCGGTGAGAAGCGGGTGCGTGGGTTCAACGCCTTGTTCGCCACCGCATCGATCAACGCCGCCCGCACCTACTACCAGCAATTCCAGTCGCAACAGAAGAATCTGCCCTCGGATCGCCGACTCAAGATCGGGCTGATCTTCTCCTATGGCGCGAACGACTCCGTAGAAGACGGCGCGCTCGAGGAGGAAGGCTTCGACACCAGTGCGCTGAGCACCGATGCCCGCTCGTTCCTGGAAACCGCGATCCAGGACTACAACGCTACGTTCGGCACTTCGTTCGACACCAGCGCCGACCGTTTCCAGAACTATTACAAGGACCTGTCGCTGAAGCTCAAGCAGCGCGAGATTGATCTGGTGATCGTTGTCAATATGTTCCTCACCGGTTTCGACGCGACCACTCTAAACACCTTGTTCGTGGATAAGAACCTGCGCGCCCACGGATTGATTCAAGCCTATTCGCGAACCAACCGCATCCTGAACTCCGTGAAGACCTACGGCAACATCGTCTCCTTCCGTGACCTAGAGGAGCAGACGAATGACGCGATCGCGTTGTTCGGTAACAAGGACGCGGGCGGGGTGGTGCTGCTCAAGCCTTACGACGAGTACTACAGCGACTATGCCGAGAAGGTCACCGAGCTTTTGGCTGCATTCCCGCTGGGAGTCCCGATCATCGGGGAGGCCGCTCAAAAGGAATTCATAGCGCTGTTCAGTGCGATCCTGCGTCTGCAGAACATCCTTACTTCGTTCGATGAATTCACCGACAACGAGATCCTCCGCGAACGGCAGAACCAGGACTACCGCAGCGTGTATCTTGACCTCTACTCGGATTTTCGCAAGAGCAAGGACCCCGAAAAGGAACAGATTAACGACGACATTGTCTTCGAGATTGAGCTGATCAAACAGGTCGAAATCAACGTCGACTACATCCTCATGCTCGTACACAAGTACCGCGCCGAACGCGGCGACGGTGATGACAAAGAAATCCGTGCAGAGATTACCCGCGCCGTCGATGCCAGCCCAAGCCTGCGCAACAAGAAGGACCTCATCGAAGACTTCGTTGATTCCCTTTCGGCCGACGGCGAGATTGACCAGGAATGGCGAGCGTTCATCATTGCCAAACGTGAATCTGAACTCAACGCCATCATCGAAGATGAGAACCTCCGCCCCGACGAAACACGTATCTTCATGGAGACTGCATTCCGCGACGGACAGATACTTACAACCGGAACGGGGATCACCAATGTTCTACCACCAACTTCGCGGTTCTCACGGACAGGAGGCCATGGCGAGCGAAAACAGAGCGTCATCGCCAAACTCAGCGCGTTCTTCGAAAGATTCTTCAGCCTGAGCTCACACGAAACTAGCTACGACCAGTAGACATGCACCACCGGTCTCAAGCCGACCGCCTAGAGTGAGGCTAGCTCCGATTGACTTCCTTGGAGTTATGACGCGGAACCCGCTGCCCCTCCCCCAGACGCAACCCAGCAGCCAGATATCGTCCTGTGGAGCATGGTTATGGGGCACATAACCTAGGAGACATTACAGCTAGTTAGGCGGCGTCCTTCTGCATCATGTCCCAGACTTCCTGACGGGCCGCAGTGAAATCGAATTCCCTACCAGACATGAGTGACGTGACTCGCTCGAGTGGCCACTCGGTCAGCGTGCCGTAGCGAGCCGAGAAGATGCCCACCCGGTCGATGTTGTACTGGTTTGAGTAGTCCAGCAGCGCATAGCCAAGAAGCTGATACACATTATCGGTTTTCAGTACGTCTGGACGAAGTCCGGCCTTGTTCCTAGGAGCAAGGGTGGTCTTAATGTCAATTAGCAATCCACCCGCGATGAGATCAGCTTCCGCCGCGATTCGTTGGGCAGGACCGCGCTTCGAGAGATCGAAGGTAGGGCCAAGGCTTAGTGGACCTGTCAGCTTCGGAATGAGGCGTTCTTCGGCGAGCTCCTTCAACGCAATCAGCTCCGTGACTGCGGCATCATCGGCTTGCTCAAGCATCCTGTCCACAGTGAAGTCATCGCTACGGACTAAGTCGGGCACGAGAGAAGCCCAGTCAGCACCCGCCCGGTACGCACTAACACAAAGAGCGAGAGCCCAGGCAGCGCGAGCGGCTAGCTCACCTTTGCCCGACCGACCAACGAGGACCGCCAGTTCGTTAACAACCTCGTGGTAAATCGCGTTAAAGGGAAAAAGGATGAGTGCTGACTCTGGGGTCTCGTCAGGCTCAAGGATTAGACGCACGATCAAGTCGACAGCAGTTCCGACGTTTCCTGCATTCGCCCCTAGGGAGTCGACGACGACGTTACCTGCTGCAGCCTTATATTCGGCCTGAAGCAGCTTCGAATTTGGAAAGTTGGCACGGAGGTATCGGCCGATCGAGGTCTTCGGATCTTTGACGTCCTTACTGAACAGCCCTGTGGTGTTGTACATGTTTTGACCCTAATTGCCAGGACCGACAGCGGCCGCGTCAAACCCCTTTTGCAGCTCGGCATTCAACGGGTGGCCCACTTTCTTAGAAGTGGGACCTAATAGCGCCGCCACCAGCGCTAAAGAGACCAAAGGCTGCCACACGGCTACGCCAATGGCTAAGGATGTCAGCACAAGCGGCCAAGTCCCGGACCAGCTGAACAAGCCGGCGTTGCTCACTACTCCGTCCGGTCCAATGCCACTCATACGGCCGGCCTCAGCAACACACCATTCATCCCCAGGGCTAACCATTTGGTCCCCCGGCCCCGCTAAGTGCCTTTAACAACACCCGGGCTCGATATGAGGCCCTGCCTCGGTGGCTGGCTTATCTCGGTTGTTCATGACCGTTTTCGTTGACACGCCAAGGCGCCCTTTCGTCAGACAAGGTGTCGAGGATGAATTCACACCAAAGCTTCGCTGCGTTGACCGCCAAGCGTGCGTGACGAGCACCGAGACCACTCCGTACTGCGTCGTGCCCGTGGCCTGTCCCGTAGCCAGCGTTTCTTAGCTCCGCGACTCCGATCGCAACTGTGCTCGCCGCCCCGAGAATGCGGCGCACTGACGGAGCTGCATCTGGCCCCCCAGCCTGTGTCGGATGCACACTTAGAGCCTCCTGTGCACGCCGTACAAGGTCCGGCACTTCTTCACGCCCCGACAGCACTTCCCCTCGTTCCCGCAGGACAAGTTTGGCTGTGCTCTCAATAAGTTCTTTTGCAGAACCTATGGCTTGGGCAGGGTCACCATGCCTAACTGCCCGGCTTATCCGATCAAGGTGTTCCAAAATGACTGCCGGATCCGTAATGCCGGCCAGAAGTGGATCCTCGACCACAACAGCTTCAGGCCCGCCAACAATTTTTCCCTCATCAGTCCACTCATAGCCGTCCCGTCTAAAAAGACGCCGCAGGCGCTCGATACGCCCGGCTCCTGGTCGATATTCATTGGTCGGATCGAACAACCCGGAAAGCGCCGCTTCAAAGACTCTGAGCGCACGTGCCACTTGCGACGGGTCAGCCCAATCAACCTGATCTAGATAGCCCTGGAAGTGAGTAACTCGCTGACCGCCAACTGGCTCCGGATCTTCAAATACAGGCGCAAAAAGTTCGTCCTGCCAGAGCTCGTCGATCTCACGCAACGTCGTGTCGCTCATAAAATCCCGAACAGCTTCGCGTGCACGTCGACTGACCAGCTCACGCCTATGATTCGCCATGGTCAAGAGAATATGGCGAACCCCTCTAAAGGCACGATTTGGCGCGTCCCACTTCCTTGTTGTTGGGACGCTCCCAGCGGCACACTCCCCCTGTCATTTTCACAAGACGACTGCACAAGCGCCCGCGGAATTCCGGGGGTTGTTCAGACGAGTATGGATATTGAAACGTCAGAAGTGCCCTGCACAAGACTGCATCCTGCTCAATAGTCCTCTGCACCAACCGTCATCTTTTCCGAAGCCGCCTGCACCAGCCTGCAGCAACTACTTCTTTGGAGCCTTGGTCGCGCCTGTTGCCGGGACCCATCGGTAGAGGGTGGGCACGGAGACTCCTAGGGTGTCGGCGACCTCCCGGGGCGGTGTTCCCTGCTTGAGGAGTTTGTGGGCTGAGCGGATCTTGGCATCTGTCATGATGCGTTTACGGCCGCCGACCCGGCCTTGTTGGCGTGCGGCCTGCAGGCCGGCCTGTGTGCGTTCGACCATGAGTTCCCGTTCCATCTGGGCCAGGGAAGCCATGACGTTGAAAAAGAAGCGTCCGGAGACCGTTGTGGTGTCGATGGCATCGGTGAGGCTGACGAATCCTAGGCCGCGGTCGTTCAGTCCGCCGGCGAAGTCCAAGAGGTCTTTCACGCTCCGGCCCAGGCGGTCCAGCTTCCACACCACCAGGGTGTCACCGTTGCGCAGGTTGTCCAGCGCCTGGTCGAGGCCGGGGCGTTGGGACTTGGTGCCGCTGATGGTGTCTTTGTAGATCTTGTCGCATCCGGCCTTCTTCAGGGCTTCGACCTGCAGGTCCAGGTTTTGGTCCCGGGTGGAGACCCGGGCGTAGCCGATGCGGTGCGTGGCCATGGGTGTTCTCTTCTCAAAACTCGGTTCGGGGTCTTAGTTCGACTGTACCGTTTCGAGAACTATTTGTGAGAACGGGGCGTGGGCTGCTCGGTCGTCGTCTGTGGACTTGTCCGTTAGGTGGCGGCGTTGTGTTTTCGCTCTGTGTCGCTAGTTGCCGATGACGAGAATGCTTGCTGCTGCTTCGACGACGTCGTCGGTGATGGTTTCGAGCTGGTTGATCTTGAGGACGCGGGTGATCTGGGGGAATAGCCGTTCGAGGAGACGGAAGTTGCCTCGGGTGATGCGTTCTACTGCGGCGATTGCCTGGGCGTCGGTGAAGTCGTCCGGGTCGAGGGTCCGTCCGAGGCGTTTCCAGTGTCGGTCCAGAACGAAGAGGAGTTCGTCTCTGCCGAGGGAGCGGTATCGGTGGGAGAAGCCGAGGCGGCTGTATAGCTGGGGGTAGTGCCGGAATCGTTGGTCGATGCCGGGCATGCCGATGAGGATCATCGGCAGGTGGGTTCGGTCGTGTTTGTCACGGAGGAGTTCGAGGGCTGTCGCGTTGAGGCGTTCGGCTTCATCGATGATGAGCAGCTCCACGAGCGTGGTGACTCTGTTCATTGAGCGTGGTGCGGTATCGAGTTTGTGCAGGTGTTCGTCAATGCACGAGCCGATTCTCACCTGGTACCGGTGTATGTCCTCCATAAGTGTTTTGGGACGGCAGAGAACGTCCGGGGTGTAGAACACGGTCCGGGAGCGGTTGGCGAGGGTGTAGTGCTTTTCGTCCTGGTCGCCGCGTGGTCCCCATTCGGTGATGTAGGGCTCAAGGTCATCCCAGTTTGCGTAGCGGCGCGCGGAGAGTGTTTTGCCCACCCCGGCGTCACCGTGGCAGATCCCTATTGTTCGTTCTTTGCGGACTGCGTTGGCGAACTCGGTGAAGCGTCGGTGCTCCTTGGTGACGATGAAGGTGGGGTTCATCATTCGTCCTCTTCGTAGGTGCGCAGTCGGCGCCGGCGCCGTACTGGTTCAGTAATGTGCGGTTCGTCACGGCTGGTGACTGTTGGGATGCGGTCGTTGATGGTGCGGCGCAGTTCTTTCCGGCGTGCTCTGCGTGCGGCCTCGATGTCCCGCAGGCTCAGGCGAAGGTTGGGGTGGTCTTCATCGATGGCGACGCAGACGAAGGTGTCGTGGTCGTAGACGCGGATTTCGGAGATGTCCCGGGGGTCGTAGCGGATGGTGATGGTTTGCCCCACGAAGGGCGCCAGCGTGGGTGAGAGGTAGCGCTGGCCTTGAAAGTGGATGCCGTCGCGTTGCACGGTCCGGTTCTTTGGAACTGTCAGGAGTAGCCCGTCGAGGTCCTCCAGACTTTCGGGCATCCGGGGAAGCCAACCGTCGGCGACCCAAGCATCCCGTGGTGAGATACCAAGTTCGCTGTGGGGCCGGTCGTTGTAGGCGGCGACGAAGCCTCTGATGGCGCGATCCAGTCCGGGGAGGTCGAGCGTGGGGCGTGGTTTCCTGTTCCCGGGCCCAAGGTGTCCGGGGAGGGTGGAGAGAACTTCGGTGTTGATGGTCCCGAAGAACCGTTCGATCTTTCCTCTGCCCTGGGGGCGGCCAATGGTCGAGTGGATGATGCGGATGTGCAGCTCGATGGCGGTGCGTTCGAGGTGGTGGCTGGTGAAGTCGGAGCCGTGATCCACGTGCAGGATGTCGGGCAGCCCGCACATTGCCCAGCTGGGATCACTCTTGCGCCAGATGGCCTGCCGGAGGGCGAGGGCCGTGTTCAGCGCTGAGGGCGCGCCGGTGAAGACGGTGTAACCGCAGAGCGCTCGGGAGTAATCGTCCATCACTGTCGTCAGCCAGGGTCGGTCGGGTTTGCCGTTGGCGCCGTTGATGAGGATGTCGAGTTGGGTGTGGTCCGCTTGCCAGATTTGGTTTGGTCGGTCGGCGCGGCGTCGAAGGACAAGTTCATGCCGGTCCCGGTAGGATGCGGGACCTTCGAGAGCCAGGGTCACCAGGGCTGGGTCCAGTGCCTGGACGATCTTGCGGACGACGGAGTAGCTCGGCGCCTGGGCGCCTTGTCTGCCCGCTTCGGCCGCGGCGAGTCTGTGCAGCGTTGCCATGCTCGGGCGGGGCTTCGCCAGTGCAAGTCCCTCGATAAACCTAACCAATCCGGGGTCTATGCGCCGCGTGCCGGCATCGGCCCGCGGTCCCAAGTCGAGAGCACTCGCACCACCCGCCCGGTAGAGCCGGAGCCAGCGTTGAAGAGTGCGGGTGCTGATTCCGGTTTCGCGGGCGAGGGCGGCAAGCGGGATCTGGTCCTCGACGTGAAGTCGAAGGACTTTCCAGCGCTCATCGCCGTTCAGGATTACCTACGTTCTGGTGCTCTCGCGGGCGGCGAGGGCTTGCTGGTGGCGGTAGAGAGTGGCGCGGCTCCATCCAACGAGACGGGCGGCGTCTTCGGCGGTGCGTCCCTTCGCCCGGGCGTCCTGCGCGATCGCCAGCTTGTCCGCGATGACAACCGGATCCGTCAGCGGGCGGCCAAAGCGCGTTCCGTTCTGCCTGGCGGCGGCAATGCCGGCATTGACCCGCTCGACGATCAGCTCGCGCTCATATTCGGCCAAGGTGGCGAGCATGTTCAGCATCAACCGACCTGTCGAGGTCGCCGGGTCGATACCGTCGGAGATGGATCGGACCTGGACGCCGCGTTCGCGCAGCAGGTTCACGGTGTTCAGCACGTCGATCAATGACCGGCCCAACCGATCGACCCGCCACACAACAACGGTGTCGCCCTCCTCGGCGTACTCGAGGAGCCTCTTCATCCCGGGCCGTTCGATCGCCGTCTTACTTCCCGAGGTCACGTCGGCGAAGACGTCGCGCTTTTGCACACCGACGGAGAGCAGAGCGTCGAGCTGCAGCTGGGCATCCTGGTTCGAAGTACTCACCCGTGTGTAGCCCAATTGCCTCATCAGGCCATTCTGACTCAAAAAGCCCATCACGGGCGTGCACTGAGACGATTTACGGTGAGACGTGTTTCCGGGACATCAGCCAGCCCGGTTTTCCCAGTCCGCCGCCGTCCCCTCCCGACACCCCGGACAGTGTCTCGAAAAGCTTTTGCTTTCTAAGACAGGCGTTTCGAGGACTCTTGTTTTGACGGTTTCCGTAGGTCGCTCTGGCATCAGTCCGAGACAAGACGCAGGGTCCATAGCCGTGGATTTGGCTATGGACCCTGCCCCGAATGGTTGAGTTGTGCTATCTGCCGATGCCCGTGATACCGACCATGATCGGGACGATGCTGATGATGAGGATTGCGCCGAGGATATCGAAGGTGAATCCGGTGCGGACCATGCGGGTGATGGGAACGGCGCCGGAGCCGTAGACGATGGCATTCTGCGGCGTTGAGACCGGCAGCATGAACCCGAACGAGGCGGCGAACGTTGCTGCCAACGCAGGAACGAGGGGGTCCACTCCCATGGCGACACACAACGGTATGACGATGGGGACAACGACGGCCGCGGATGCGGTATTGCTGGTTGTCTCCGAGATGAGGATTGCCAAGATTGCCGCGAATGCGGTGATCGCCACGATGTTGGTGACGCCAAGGTTCTGAGCGGCTGCGTTGCCGATCGTTTGGGCGAGGCCGGTGGCCGAAAGGAGGGCGCCGAAGATGATGCCCGTACCGAAGAGGATGATGGTTCCCCAGTCGATCTTGGCGGCGTCGGACCAGGTCATGGTCGCGCGGCGTTCCTTCCAGTTGGTTGGAAGGATGAAGAGCAGGGATGCGCCGATCACGGCAACGATGCCTTCGTCCAGGCGGTCGTCCAGGAACGCATAGAGCTCGGAGTCCGGGCCGGTGATGAGGCTGGCGATTGCCGGAAGGAGCCACAGCGTGACGGTCAGGCCGAAGGCGATGAGGGTGTTGATTTCGGCCCGGGACATCTTTCCCTGTTCGGCCTTTTGCTCGCGGATGAATTTGTCCACGCCTTCGATGCGGCGGATTTCCGGCTTGTTCAAAAGGAACATGATGAGCGCCAGCACGACGAACATTGCTGCGCAGACTGGGGCCACTGTGGCTGTCCATTGAACGAAGGAAATCTTGGTGCCGGTTGCTTCCTCGATGAGGCCGCGGCCGATGAGGTTCGGGGGCGCTCCTACCGGTGTCAGGAGGCCACCTACGCTGGCGCCGTAGGCGAGCATCAGCATCAGGGCTGCGCCCACGCGGAGGCGCAGCGGGTCGAAGTCTGCCTTGACGACACCGCGGTCCTGCATAAGTTTTGCGATGACGGCCAGGATGCCTAGGGCGGTGGGCATCAGCATGGCCACGGTGGCTGTGTTTGAAACGAACGCGGAGAGGACGCAGGTGATTAGGCCGAAGGCGATGATGACGCGGTAGGTGGACTTGGCGACACCGGGAATGGACAGAACGGCGAATGCCAGCCGTTGGGCGATGCCGTGTTTGAGCATGGCCGCAGCGAGGATGAAGGCGCCGATGAAGGTGAAGATGGTTGTCGAGCCAAAGGGGCGCAGCACCTCATTGGCTGGTGCCACGCCGAGTAGGACGACAGCAGCAACACCGATGAGTCCACCCACTGGGATGGGTACCGGTTCGCAGATCCACAGGATGATGACACCCAGCAGGACCGCTGCTAGTAATTGTTGGGTGTGTTCCATGCCGGTGGGGAGAAGCGCAAAAATGATGGACACTGCCGGTGCGAGAAAGAAGCCCAGTGTTTGTCGGGCCCGTTCGAATTTTTCTTCCCGGGGAGAGAGCTTCTGCTCACTTAGGCTTCTGAAGGTCTTCCCGCCCAGAAGGGCGGCGCGAACATCGGTCCTTGGGGCTGAGGAGGTGCCCGGTGATGGTGAAGATGCCGTTAGTTTGCTGGACATCGTCGTCCTTTCGTCATTGGGGTTGAACCCACTGTGCTCCCGTGACGCGAATCACGTCCAAGACGGATTTCCTACTTGTCCGATAGGAAAAACCAATCTCAACACGCTTGGGGCGCTTCACGCCTATCGAAATCTGGTTCTCGTGGTCCCGAAGCAACGTACGTCCCAGGAGGTGCCTGAAACGCCGCAAATGGGTTGGTGTTCTCGGCGATGGCGGCCTGTCAGCTGTGAATCCAGGGACGGAACAGATCTGCACGTGTCCCTCTGGGTCATCACCAGGAATGCATCATTCCTCAGAATCCAAGAATGTCGTGTATCCCTCAGGCCGGTGAAATAAGCGGCGCCCGGCGCCGTTGTCCTGGATCAGCCACAAATAGTGGCCGTCACCAGAAATTTCGTCAACACGCCCTGCAATCCGGGGGTTACGCCTATCTGACGTCAGCAGCACAACGGAATTGCCGGGAGCCAGTTGGTGCCAGCTGTCTACTTCGATGCGAAGGCAGTTGGAAAGGGTCGGGTGAGAAGCGCGGGGATTCGAGATGTACATGTGATGGCCTTCGCTGGAGATCAAGCTTGGTTCAATCCTGTGCGTTCATTTCAGGACGTGGATGGCGGCCATTTGAACCGTGGGCAGCCGGCAGTGGAACCTGCGGCAGGGCTGTCTGCTCCCGGAGCTGTGGCGTACTCATTCATTAGAGTCGGTTGTTTGGAAGTACGTCCAAGATCTAGAAGCAATAGGCTTGATAGGCCTAGGCTATTTAGGCGTTGGTCTAAGCTCATGTTCTTTGAAGCGCGGTGATTGCCGCCTAAACCAAGATCAACCAGTGAGGACGCTGCGTGGATACGCGAAAGCTGAAGTATTTCCTGGCCGTAGTTGACCACGACGGGTTTAACCGGGCGGCCGAGCACTTGCTGATCGCGCAGCCGTCATTGTCACAGACCATCGCGAGTCTTGAGAAGGACCTGGGGGTCCCGTTGTTCCACCGCATCGGCCGCCGCGCCGTCTTGAGCGAAGCGGGCAAGGAACTCGTCGGGCCGGCCCGGTTGGTGATGCGCGATCTCGACGCCGCTCAGTCCGCGGTTCAGGCGCTTCGCGGGATACGCAGCGGACGCCTGGACATCATCACAATGCCGTCCCCAGGCATCGAGCCGCTAACGTCCATGATCGCCGGATTCACCAGGCTGCACCCTTCCGTACGGCTGAATGTCAGCGCAGCCTTTACTCCTGAAGAAGTGATCGACTCCGTCCGGTCCGGCAGCACGGAGATCGGATTGGCGGGCTCCCGCACGCCTGTCCGTGTTCCAGGGGTCCAGGTCCTTGCATTGGAACGCCAGCCACTGATTCTTATCGTCAACCCGCAGGCGGACACCTTCCGCCCTGGAACGTCGATACAACGCGAAGACCTGGGCGGCCACCGGTTGATCGCCAGCCAGCGCGGATCCCTCATGAGGTGGCTTGTCGATGACGCGTTGGCCCACGGGGTCAACACCGAAATTGTCGCCGAGGTCGCACACCGCACGTCCATCCTTCCCCTGGTGCTCGCGGGCGTGGGCCACGCGGTCATGCCTTCATCCTGGGCTCCGACCGCTCATAAAGCCGGGCTGCGGACTTTGTTGATCGAACCGGTTTCCCACTTGGACGTGGCGATACTGAGCCGAAAAGAAGACTTGACGCCGGCCGCCCGCGCCTTCCTGAAAGTCGCGGAATTGCACGCAGCTGCAGGTGATCTCGAACCAGCACCCGAGGATCAATAGGTTCTTCCTATCTGCCGCATTGGATCTTAGTCTTGGACGTGCTCCTGTGTCGTGGCCTCTACTTGAAGAGGAAGAACAGTGTGACCCCGCTAACAGGCTCACTGCTAAATACTCAACGAGGAGGTAGGCACATGAGCGCCACCCAGAATTTCCGCATCGCATCCATCCCCGCTGACGGCGTCGGCAAGGAAGTTGTTTCCGCAGGACAGCGCGTCCTGGACGCCCTGGCAGCAAACTCCAACGGCAAGTTCGCGTTCGACTGGACCGAGTTCCCCTGGGGCTGCGGCTACTACGCAGAGACCGGCAAGATGATGGCTGACGATGGCCTGGAGACGCTGAAGGACTTCGACGCGATCTACTTCGGCGCCGTCGGCTGGGAGAACGTCCCGGACCACATCAGCCTCTGGGGCCTGCGCCTGAACATCACCCAGAACTTCGACCAGTGGGCCAACATCCGCCCGGTGAAGTTCCTTCCCGGCGTCCAGTCCCCGCTGCGCAAGGCCGACAACACAGAACTCGACTGGGTTGTTGTCCGCGAAAACAGCGAAGGCGAATATGCCGGCCTCGGTGGCCGGAACCTGAGCGGCCGCGGCCCCGGCAACGAGGTCGCCCTGCAGACCGCGCTGTTCACCGAAAAGGGCTGTGAGCGCATCATGCGTTTCGCGTTCGACCTGGCCCGGACCCGCACCGTGAAGAAGGTTTCCTCCGTCACCAAGTCCAACGCCCAGCAGTACGGCATGGTCCTCTGGGATGAAGTCTTCAACCGCGTGGCCCTGGACTACCCGGACGTGCAGACAGAAAGCGTCCTCGTGGACGCCATGAGCGCCAAGTTCATCCTCAAGCCCGAGGATCTGTCCGTCGTGGTGGCGTCCAACCTGAACGCCGACATCCTCTCGGACCTGGGCTCCGCGCTTGCCGGCAGCCTCGGCCTGGCCGCCAGCGCCAACCTGAACCCGGAGCGCCGCTTCCCGTCCATGTTTGAACCGGTCCACGGTTCGGCTCCGGACATCGCCGGACAGGGCATCAGCAACCCCATCGGGGCCATCGCCTCCGCCGCCCTGATGCTGGACCACTTCGGCCTCCACGAGGAAGCACGCAAGGTTGAAGCCGCCATCGAAGCTGCCACGGGCGCAGGCCACCTGACCCGCGACGTCGGAGGGAACGCCAACACCGACGACGTCACCGAGGCGATCATCAAGGCCCTGACCAACACCCTGGCCGCCGTCTAGCCAGAAA
>NZ_JARHXQ010000012.1:0-708 GCF_029222765.1 Arthrobacter sp. Cr_A7
AAGCGGTGGTAGCCCGGGAGAAGGATGCCCCGGTTTCGCTGGAGACCATCCTGGTGCCGGATCCGGGTCCGGGGGAGGCGCTGGTGGATATTCTCACCTGCGGTGTCTGCCACACGGACCTGCATTACAAGCAGGGCGGCATTGGCGATGAGTTCCCGTACCTGCTGGGCCATGAGGCCACCGGCGTTGTCAGTGCTGTTGGTCCGGACGTCACCTCTGTGACACCGGGCGACCGCGTGATCCTGAACTGGCGTGCGGTGTGCGGGCAGTGCCGGGCGTGTGCCAAGGGCCAGCCGCAGTACTGCTTCAACACGGCCAACGCCACCCAGAAAATGACCCTGGAGGACGGCACCGAGCTGTCTCCCGCGCTGGGCATCGGCGCGTTCGCGGAAAAGACGCTGGTCGCGGCAGGACAGTGCACCAAGGTCGACCCCGAAGCTGATGCTGCCGCCGTGGGCCTGCTCGGCTGTGGTGTGATGGCCGGCATCGGGGCTGCGATCAACACCGGTGAGATCAAGCGCGGAGAATCCGTTGCCGTCATCGGCTGCGGCGGAGTGGGCATCGCCGCGATCGCCGGCGCCAAGCTGGCAGGTGCCACGACGATCATCGCCGTGGACATCGACGACAACAAGATCGAAATGGCCAAGTCCCTGGGCGCCACGCATGGAGTGAACTCCAAGCAGGAAGACGCCGTCGAGGCCATCCGTG
>NZ_JARHXQ010000130.1:0-29719 GCF_029222765.1 Arthrobacter sp. Cr_A7
CCTGCGGCCTACTTCCGCAGCTCGCCCACCACGTAGTCGATGCTTGCCAGCAATGCGGAAACATCAGCGGGCTCGATGGCAACGAATGTTGCGATGCGCAGCTGGTTGCGGCCAAGCTTCCGGTACGGCTCGGTGTCCACAATGCCGTTGGCGCGCAGGACCTTGGCCACCACGGCGGCGTCCAGGGACTCGTCAAAGTCGATGGTGGCGATGACGTTGGAGCGTTCATCCGGGTTGGCGACGAACGGGGTGGCGAATTCCGAAGCCTCAGCCCATGAATAGATGCGGCCAGCAGAGTCCGCCGTGCGCTTGGCCGCGAATTCGAGGCCGCCGTTCGAGTTCAGCCACTGCACCTGGGCATCCAGGGTCACCAGGGTGGACAGCGACGGGGTGTTGTAAGTCTGGTTCAGGCGCGAGTTGTCGATGGCGGTCTGCAGGTCCAGGAAGTCCGGGATCCAGCGGTCGCTGGCCTTGATCCGGGCGGCGCGTTCCACGGCAGCGGGGGAGAACAGGCCAAGCCACAGTCCGCCGTCGGAGGCAAAGTTCTTTTGCGGTGCAAAGTAGTAGACGTCGCTCTCTGCAACGTCTACGTCCAGGCCGCCGGCAGCCGAGGTGGCGTCCACCAGCACCAGCGCGCCCTCATCGGCACCTGCCACCCGCTGCACGGGAGCGGAAACACCCGTGGAGGTCTCGTTCTGGGGCCAGGCGTAAACGTCCACGCCTGCTTCGGCCGTGGGCACAGGGCGGGTGCCCGGCTCGGACTCAATGATTGAGGAGGCATCCAGGAAAGGAGCCTTGTTGGTTGCGGCCGCAAACTTGGACCCGAACTCACCGAAGGACAGGTGCTGGGCCTTCTTCTCCACGAGTCCGAAGCTGGCAATATCCCAGAATGCCGTGGAGCCGCCCACGCCCAGGACTACTTCATAACCTTCGGGTGCGCGGAAGAACTGGCTCAGGCCTTCGCGGACCGAACCAACGAGGTTCTTGACCGGGGCCTGCCGGTGGGAGGTACCCAGGATGTTCTTTGATGCCGCGGACAGCGCATCAATCTGCTCCTGCCTGACCTTGGAAGGTCCTGCGCCGAACCGCCCGTCCTGAGGCAGGAGGTCGGCGGGAATAGTGATGCTGGGTTCGCTCACAGGGGCTCCAATTTCGGCGTGGACGTGGCTTTGGTCCGAACGGGTGGATGGTCACTGGCCGGCAGTCGGCAATGACTGCAACTGAGGCCTTTCCCATTCTGCCTGAACAGCTGTTTCGGCGGGAACCGGACCCGTCATAGTCCAGCCATTGAGACGTCCTGGGGGCAACCGCGAACTATTCGGACAAAGTCAAAATAGGCTAAGCTTGCCACCGGACTACGTCGCAGTGATAGGCGATACGGTGGGACAACGCAAGGTACTGCGCTCGAGGAGCTGAGCTGGATGACGGATCTGATCGACACTACGGAAATGTACCTTCGCACCATTTTGGAGCTTGAGGAAGAGAACATTATTGCCCTGCGGGCCCGTATTGCCGAGCGGCTCCGCCACTCGGGACCCACGGTCTCCCAGACCATCGGCAGGATGGAGCGGGACGGGCTGGTGGTGGTGTCCGGCGACCGGCACCTTGAGCTCACCGAAACCGGCCGCAAGCGCGCCACCGAAGTGATGCGCAAGCACCGGCTGGCCGAGAGGCTCCTGGCCGACGTCATCGGACTCGATTGGGCGTACGTGCACGACGAAGCCTGCCGGTGGGAACACGTCATGAGCGAACGGGTGGAGCGGCGCATCTACGAGATGCTCGACCACCCCACGGAGTCGCCCTACGGCAATCCCATCCCGGGACTCGCTGCCCTGGGCGGCCAGCCCCTGCCGGGCGGTTCCGACGGAGCCGTGAGCCTGCTGGAAGCGATGAAAACGTACGGTCCTGCGTCGACGGTCACCGTCAGCCGGCTGGCCGAACCCATCCAGGTGGAGCCCGAACTGCTGGTCCAGCTTGATGAGGGCGGCATCCGCCCCGGCGCCACCGTGTCGCTCGAACGCGTGGGGGACTACATCTCCGTGCGGGTACCCGGCATCGAAGGTGCGCTGGAGCTTCCTCCGGAAGTGGCCGCCCACGTGTTTGTCACGGTCCGGTAGAGGACCCGCCCGGGCGCGATTACCCTATCGAATGGCATTTAGGCAAAGATAACGGAATTGTTACTTTGGGGTTTAAGCCTCTATAGTTGAACGCGAGCGTTGATACTAAAGCGTTACCTGATCCGGAGCCGAGCTCTGCCAGCGGACCAGGTGCACGAGCAATAACTGGCAGAGGCGGGGGAACCACAAGCGGCAGCGGGGGACTGCCTTGGGGTGAAGTCCGTCAGCAGCAAGCCTCTTCCAGCGAAGGAACCCTTTCCGGGGATATCTCTGTGCCGAAGCTTGCCTACGGCGGACCGGGTCTTTGAACTCTCTGACCCGAATCCGACAGCTAACTTCGCAGGCTTTCAGAGAGGAATCCTTCTTGTCCATGCAGACCTCCAGGGGGCGCCGCCGCGCGGCCAGCCCCGCTTCGACACCGCGTGTCGTCGAAGTCATCCACACGGAGCGCCCCCGCGATCTCCACCGTGATGCGCGCCGCCGTCGGGGTCCCTTCCAGCAGATCACCGAGTTTGCCTCCGCCAGCGGCATCGGCCAAAAAGCCGGTATTGCCCTTGCCGCCACCGGCCTGGTGCTGACCGTGACTGTTCCGGCCACCAGCCCCGTGATGGCCACCGACGCCGGAGGCGCACCTGTCGCTGCCTCGGCAGTTACGCCCCAGCCGGCTGTCACAGCCGAGGCGGGAGCCCAGATTGACTTCAGCCGCTCGGCGGTTGTCACGCAGGCTGACCCGGACGGCAAGCTTAAGCAGCTCCTCAGTGCCCAGTCTGCCGGCGCCGTCTCGAGCGCCGCTTCTGCCGGGAGCCTTGGTGCCCCGCTCGCCACCATGTCCACTGCATCCCCCTTCGGCTACCGTGTCAGCCCCATCACCGGCGGCTCGGGCGACTTCCACCGGGGCCAGGATTATGTGGCACAGTGCGGCACCTCCGTCCTCGCTGCTGCCACCGGCACCGTGACATTTGTTGGCTGGCACCAGTACGGCGGTGGAAACCGCGTTGTGGTGGACCACGGCAACGGCCTGGAGACCACCTACAACCACCTGTCGTCCTTTAATGTGACAGAAGGCCAGACGGTCTCCCGCGGCGACGTTGTCGCGCTGAGCGGGACCACCGGAGCCTCCACCGGCTGCCATCTCCACTTTGAGGTGCAGGTCAACGGCGAAGTTGTCGATCCCACGCGCTGGCTTTAGTCAAATGAGTGCAATGTCTCACTTGGGTGTTACCAGCCGTGACCTGAATGTGACATTGCTGCAAAACTCCTGTACCGTCTAACTCGCGTCAACTTTTCCGAAGTTGACGCTCTTGAGTGGATTGCCTAGCTCTGCCACCGCTCAAGGTCCGTTCGCATTTCATCGTCTGGCAGGGGCGGGGGAACCAATTTTGGCCTTCTTCATGAAGGCCTTGGGGTTAAGTCGCAAAGCTTCCTTGGAAGCCGCGCGGCCGGGTGACTCCCATCCGAATCCGACAGCTCACCTCGCAGGCATTGGGAGAGGCTACCTTCGTGTCTTCACGCCATAATTCTGCGCGCCACCGTGCACAAACGGTTCGTACCAACCCTTTGGATGCCATGTCCAAGGCTGTTAGTGCCAATGCCGGGACAGTAGGTCGCCAGGCAGCAGTTGTCGCAGCTGCTTCCGGTCTTGTTCTTGGTATGGGGCTGCCTGCCACTGCAGCGGACACCACCGCTGGTGTCTCCGCTTCCACCGAGTCGGGTTCCGCGCAGACCGCCCTTGCCGTCACCGCCGAGCCCACCGCAACCGTTTCCTTCGAGCGTCCCGTGGTGACCACCATCGCTGCGCCGAAGATCGAGCCGGTCCGTGCCCAGTCCACCGACGCCGACGAAGCCGACGCCGACGATGATTCAGCTGCGGCCACCACTGCATCCACCGCAGAAAAGGCAGTGGCGGCGGCCAGCTCAGCAGCCACCTCCGGCCTCGCGGCCATCGCCTACACCGGCATCGGGAGCCCCTACGTCTGGGGCGGTACCACCCCCAACGGCTGGGACTGCTCAGGCTTCACCCAGTGGGTTTACGCCCAGGCCGGCATCAGCATCCCGCGCGTCAACGCCTGGACGGCCATGACACCCACCTCCACCCCGCAGCCGGGCGACCTGGTCATGCAGAATGGCGGCGCACACGTGGGCATCTACGTTGGCAACGGCATGATGATCAGCGCCCTCAACCCTTCCCAGGGCACGCTGCTGCACTCCGTGGCCGCCACCGGAACCTCCTCCTTCTACACCCTGGGCAAATAGTTCTTGGGAGCTTCGGCCCCGGGAACTATTTCTTTGCCCCCTGTTTTTCGCTAGATCACACATCCCCGTTCGGGGCGCGCCGACATACCCCCAAGATGCCGGCGCGTCCAAAACTCTCGGGCTGCCCACAGGCCCCGAGGAAATCGAAAGAGAGAACTGATGACTACTCGTGCTACCGCACGGCACCGCGCCGAGGTCACCAAAACCAACTCAATCGCCGTCATTGCCAAGGCTGTCGGCGATAACGCAGGCGGCGTGGGCCGCCAGGCCGCGGTTATTGCCGCCGCTTCCGGCCTGGTCCTGACCAGCGGCATTGCAGCCAACGCTGCTGATGCCAACATCCAGCGGGACTCCGCTTCCGCCTCGACGCTGGAAGTCGAGTCCGCTGTTGAAGCCCCCATCTCCGCGGCTTCCACCATCGCCATCACCTACGAAAAGCCCGCCGTGACCACCACGCCGGCCCCGGTTGTTGTCGAGGAAGAGCCCGAGGTTGAGGTTCAGGAAGCCGCTCCGGCAGCCCAGCCTGTGGCAGCTCCGAAGGTCACCGCCACGGTTACCGCTGCTCCCGCCCCCGCAGCTCCGGCGTCAGCCAGCGGCAAGGGTGCGGCCATCCTGTCCGCCGCTTACGCCCAGCTGGGTGTTATGCAGGACTGCACCATGCTGGTGACCAACTCCCTGGCCGCCGTGGGCATCAACTTCCACGACTGGCCTGCAGGCTACCTGTCCCTCGGCCGCACGGTCAGCGCCGCCGAAGCCCAGCCCGGCGACCTGATCTACTACGCCGACGGCGGCGCCGGCATGGCCCACGTTGCTGTCTACGCCGGCAACGGCCAGGCCGTGCACGGCGGCTACAACGGCAACCAGACGGTTGTCTTCAGCGCCAACGTAGGTTCCGGCCCGGTATTCATCCGCGTGAACTGATGTTCCCGACGGGACGCCTGGTTGATCCCCGGCTGACCTGACGGACTGTCCGCTTGAAAGAACATGACCCCTGCTCTGTGGCAGGGGTCATGTTCGCTTTAGCGGACTGGGCGCACCCTGTGGCCCGCCCTGCGCCCCCATGATGCAGGAGGGCGACGCCGGGCAGATTAGCCGATAGTGGACTTCTTTGTTTACTCTTGTGGTGTCGATCCATAGCCCGGACCATGCCGAGGGCAGCCGGCCCTCGTGCCCCTGACGGGTGCGGCCGTGAAGAGGTACGTGCATGCGCACTCTCGTTCTGAATGCTGGATATGAACCGCTGGCGGTTATTTCATTCCGCCGGGCGCTGGTGCTTGTGCTGACCAACAAGGCGAGCGTGGTGGCTGAGGGGGACGATCCCGTGGTGGGTCCCCAGGAGATCCTGGGCCGCCCGTCCGTGATACTCCTGAACCGCTACATCCGTCCCAGATACAACCACGCCACCGCCGTCAGCCGGCGGGGTGTGCTCAGGCGGGACGGGCACAAGTGCGCGTACTGCGGAAAAGCTGCCCACACCATTGATCATGTCCATCCAAAATCCCGCGGTGGCGCCGATTCGTGGGAGAACCTGGTAGCCGCGTGCCTCCGCTGCAATAACGCCAAGGGGGACCATACCCCGGCCGAAATGGGCTGGAAGCTGCGGTTCGTGCCGGAGCCTCCGCACGGCACCATCTGGCAGATTAAGGAACTGGAAAAGCCCACGCCGGCGTGGGATCCGTTCCTGTTGCCCGAACGCGCTGCCTGACCTGCCTTCCGCACCCCGCCACATCCGTGACCGCCGGTAGGCTGGGACCGTGGAATCGAACATGCCGTCCTTTGATGCCCTGATCCTGGCGGGGGGCCGGTCCGCACGGCTTGGCGGAGTGCCGAAGCATAACCTGCAATTCCAGGGTGCCAGCCTGCTGGAGCGCTCCCTTGCTGCCGCTGCAGCGGCCCGGCGCATTGTGGTGGTGGGTCCGCCCGGGCTGGTTCCGGAGGGCATCCTGTCCTGCCGGGAAGAGCCCGAGTTTGCCGGGCCGGCAGCCGCGATTGCCGCCGGGCTGGATACCCTGGCCGGCGCGGGGGCGGATTCCGACTACACTCTGGTGCTCGCCTGCGACATGCCGCTGGTGACCGACGCGGTCAGTGTGCTCCAGGCGTCCCTGGCAGCCGGGGAACGAACGGGGGCGGACGCAGTCCTGGCCCGGACTGAAGACGGCACACCGGCAGGCCGCATCCAGCCACTGGCCGGTTTTTACCGCACAGGTGCGCTAAAAAAGGCTGCGCAGGATCTCGGGTCCCGGGGAGCCCTGATTAACGGTTCTGTCCGCTCGCTCCTTGCTAGTCTGGACGTGCAGCTTGTCAGCGTCCCCGCCGCGTCCACAGCAGACGTGGATACGTGGGACGATGCCGCCGCACTAGGGATTGCCGCCGGCAACCAGGACAAGGACCATGGCCGTCCCGGCCGCAGTTAACGTGGGAGGCAGTTCATGAAGAGCCAGGATGAAACGCTGGAGGAATGGTGCAGGTCCCTGCTCCAGGCCTATGAACTCGAGGACGTCCAGGTAGACGTCAACGCCATCCTGTCCCTTGCCGGCGTAGCAGCCCACTCCGTGGTCCGCCCGGCTGCTCCGCTCACCACGTTCATTGCCGGCTTTGCCGCCGGCCTGGCCTCCGGCTCCGGCCGCACAACGGATGCCGCGTCCATGGACTCTGCCCTGGCCGTGGCGCGTTCACTTGCTGCCGACTACGACGCTGAAGCCGCCGGGACCCCCGGCGAATGACCGGGGAACCCCAGGGAGAAGCAGGTAGACCCGAAGGGCAGGACACCCCGCACCACCTTGCCCACACATGGGAGGAAGCACGGCAGGCAGCGTTTGATGCTGCCACGCCGATTCCTGCCGGCCCGGTGGCCCTGGAGCTTGCCCTGGGCCGCCGCCTGGACCAGGACATTGCGGCACTGCAGGACATGCCGCACTATGCGTCCTCGGCCATGGACGGATGGGCTGTCAACGGCACCGGCCCGTGGATCCTGGTTGAGCCGGGGGCCAGGCTGGCGCCGCATCAGGCCAGCCCCATCGTGACCGGCGGCCTGATTCCGCCCGGCGGCAAGGCGATACTGCGCAGCGAGAGCGCGGTTTTGGGCAAGGACGACGACGGGCTCCCCATCCTGGAAACCGGTGGAACCGCGCGACCGGGGGAGCCGCGCAACGGCCAGCACATCCGGAAGGCGGGGGAAGAAGCCAGGGAAGGGGACGTCCTTGTCAAAGCCGGGGTGGAGCTGAATCCCGCGCATCTGGCACTCGCTGCCCTGGCAGGCCACGATGAGGTGCGCGTCCAGGGCAAACCCCTGGTGCGGCTGCTGCTGACCGGCTCCGAGGTCGTGGCGGAGGGCCTTCCGGTTCCGGGCCAGGTGCGCGACACCTTCGGTCCCCAACTGCCGGCAGTGGTCGCAATGCTGGGCGGCGTTGCCGGGGGACAGCAGAAAATCGGCGATTCCTACGAGGAATGGCTCGCCGGCCTGGAGGATGTGGTCCCGGAGGCGCCCGGCGCACCCGACTTGCCGGCCGACGTCGTGATCACCACAGGCGGGACCGGACGCTCCGGCACGGACCACCTGCGCCGCGCGGTTGCCGAGCTGGGCGGGCGGCTGGTCATCGACGGCGTGGCCATGCGCCCCGGGCATCCCGCCGTCCTGGCTGAGCTGCCGGACGGCAGGTTCGTCCTGGGCCTGCCGGGAAATCCGCTGGCGGCAATGATGGCATTGTCAACGGTGGGTGCCCCCCTGCTGGCTGCCCTGGGCCACGGCACCATGCCCTCCGTACAGGAGGTGCCGTGCGGAACAATGATCGAACCCGATCCCGGGCGCACCCGGCTGATGCCTTTCCGCCTCCTCTACGGCATGGCATCCCCGGCCCAGCACACGGGGCCGGGGATGATGCGGGGATTGGCTTCTGCCGACGGCGTCATGGTGGTGCCGCCACACGGTGTGCAGCTGGGTGAGCCGGTGCCGGCTTTCGCCTTGCCGTGGGGTCCGCCAATTCCCGCCCCCGCTGAAACCCCGGCCAAGGCCAAGCCCCGCAGTGCGGGCCGGACTGCACGGACGGGCACCAAACCCGCGGACGGTCCGGTGGACTGGAGTGCCCTTCTTGGCTGAGCGGCGTGCAGGGTTATCGTGCAGGGTTAAGAGGGGTTGGTTCAGCGGTGCACCTGGTTGAGCCGGGTCCCCGCGGTTGTCATGATGGAGTTATGAACAGGCAAGGTGGGACATGGGACGCGTAACCCAGCGCCGCAAGGTGCACAAGTATGTTCTGGACGGCTCACCGAACGCCATCGAGTTCCCCGTCCGGTACCGGGAGGACGTCCTGGCTGTCGAGGAACCGCTGGAGATCCGCTTGGGATCCCTCTCCTTCTCCGTCACCATGCGGACACCAGGCGACGACTTTGACCTGGTGGCCGGTTTCCTGGTGTCCGAGGGTGTCATCTGGTCTGCTGAACAGCTCGTTTCCCTGCGGTTCTGTGCCGGCGAAGACGAAGACGGCGTCCAGACATTCAACGTGGTGGAGGCGCAGCTGCGGCCGGACGTCCCGCTTCCTGCAACTGGACGCAACGTGTATACGTCCAGTTCCTGCGGCATCTGCGGTACGGACTCCATAGAATCGGTCCGCAAATCCTCGCATTACAGCCCCCAGTCGGATCCCGTGACGGTTGATGCCCAGGTCCTTGCCTCGCTGCCGGCACTGCTCCGCCAGTCCCAGCGCCTGTTTGACGACACCGGGGGAGTGCACGCGGCCGGCCTGTTCAAGGTGGAGGACGACGGCGGTGTGAAGCTTTTGTGCCTCCGCGAGGACGTGGGGCGGCACAACGCCGTGGACAAGGTGGTGGGCTGGGCGCTGCGCGAAGGCCTCCTCCCGCTGAGCGGAACGATCCTCCAGGTATCGGGCAGGGCATCCTTCGAGCTGGTCCAGAAAGCCGCCATGGCAGGAATTCCCGTGCTGGCCGCCGTCAGCGCTCCCTCCAGCCTGGCCGTTGAACTGGCGGAGGCCGGCGGAGTGACGCTGGCGGGATTCAGCCGGGGTACCAGCCTGAACGTGTACGCCGGCAATGGCCGCATCACCGGGCCCGTGGTTCCCGTGCCGTCTGCGTGAGCTTTCCCCACCGGGAGTTTCCGGGCACGCTCGCAGAAGGGGTTGGATATCAGGCTACTAGCGGGTAGATTTGTCCATCGAATGGACACGATAGTCCACTTTCATACTTTGAAGAAGGCCCATATTGCATGACGACCGCCGGATCACGGAAGTCCGCCTGGAGAGGTTTGTGCGTGAGCGCATCAACCCCGCCGTGTACAGCAGGAGCCTTCCCCTTGCCCTGAGCAGCTGGGACGTGCCGGACGAACCGGTCCCCGCGCTGGAGGCCATGCGGCAGGAATTCCGGCCGCAGGAGCACGGCGCCCCGTGGGGAAAGCCGTGGGGCACCAAATGGCTCCGCCTGCAGGGCGAAGTCCCCGAATCGTGGGGTACCGAACCTGACACCACCGTGGAAGTTGTGGTGGACCTCGGCTTCACCATCGAAACCCCGGGCTTCCAGTGCGAGGGCATTGCCTGGCGGCCGGACGGCACCATCATCAAGGCCGTCTCGCCGCGGAACCAGTACATTCCCCTGAAACTGCTGGGTGGGGGCATGGCCGTGGATTTCTACGTGGAGGCCGCCGCCAATCCGGATGTGGCCCAGGGCTGGACCTTCGCCGCCACGCCGTACGGTGACAAATCCACCGCCGGAACAGCCCCTCAGTACCGGCTGGGACCCATTGCCATCGCCGAGCTGAACCAGACCGTGTGGGAGCTGCAGCAGGATGTCTGGACCCTGGCAGGACTGATGGAGCAGCTGCCCCTGGAGCTGCCCCGCCGCCATGAAATCCTCCGGGCCCTGGAACGCATGATGGACGTGATGGATCCGGACGATGTTGCCGGAACCGCCGCAGCAGGACGCGATGCGCTCGCCGGGGTCCTGGCCCGGCCTGCCTACGCATCCGCCCACCAGCTGGTCGCCACCGGGCACGCGCACATCGACTCCGCCTGGCTTTGGCCGGTCCGGGAAACAATGCGCAAATGCGCCCGGACGTTTTCCAACGTGGTGTCCCTCATGGACGAGAACCCGGACTTCGTCTTCTCGTGTTCCTCCGCGCAGCAGCTTGCCTGGATCAAGGAGTTCTACCCTGAGCTGTTCAGCCGGATCCGGGAAAAGGTCCGTTCGGGCCAGTTCGTTCCCGTGGGCGGCATGTGGGTGGAATCTGACACCAATATGCCCGGCGGCGAAGCCATGGCGCGGCAGTTCGTGGAAGGCAAGAGCTTCTTCCTGGCCGAGTTCGGCATCGAATGCCGGGAAGCCTGGCTGCCCGACTCGTTCGGGTACTCCGCAGCCCTGCCGCAGATCGTGAAATCCGCCGGCAGCCGCTGGTTCCTGACCCAGAAAATCTCCTGGAACCAGACCAACAGGATGCCGCACCACACCTTCAACTGGGAGGGCATCGACGGCACCCGGCTTTTCACCCACTTCCCGCCGGTGGACACCTACAACTCCGAACTGAGCGCACGCGAACTCGCCCATGCCGAGCGGAACTACCGCGACCACGGCCGGGGAACAGTCTCGCTGGTGCCATTCGGCTATGGCGACGGCGGCGGCGGGCCTACGCGGGAAATGCTGGCCGCAGCAGCCCGCACTGCCAACCTGGAAGGCTCCCCGAAAGTCCGGATTGGATCGGCGGAGAGTTTCTTCCAACAGGCGGAGGAAGACTACCTGGCCCTGCCCGTGTGGGTGGGCGAGATGTACCTCGAGCTGCACCGCGGCACGTACACCAGCCAGGCCCGGACCAAGAAGGGCAACCGGCGCAGCGAACACCTGCTGCGGGAAGCGGAACTGTGGTGCGCCACCGCCGCCGTCCGGACAAACGGCGCCTACGCCTACCCGGCGGCAGAACTCAAGCGCCTGTGGCGGCTGGTGCTGCTGCAGCAGTTCCACGACATCCTTCCGGGCAGCTCCATCGCCTGGGTCCACCAGGATGCCGAGCGCAACTACCAGGCGATCGAAACCGCCCTGGAAACACTCATCGGCCAGGCCGCTGCCGCTGTGCTCGGTCCGGGGGAGCGGCAGTTCCTGCTGAATGCAGCACCCCACCCGCGGGACGGCGTGCCGGCGCTGGCAGCGGCGGAACGCGCCACCCATCCTGAGGCTGTGTGTGCCACAGCTGATGCCGGCGGCTACATCCTGGACAACGGCATCATCCGCGCCGTCCTGGACGCCGATGGCTTGCTCACCTCGCTGGTGGACTACGCCAGCGGACGCGAAGCGATTGCCCCGGGCGAGCACGGCAACCTGCTGGAACTGCACAGGGACACCCCCAACGAGTGGGACGCCTGGGATATCGATGAGTTCTACCGGCGCAACGTCACGGCCCTGGCCACCGCACTGTCCGTGAGCCTTGAAGAGCACGGTAGCGCCGCCGTCGTGGTGGTGGAGCGGCTGGCCGGTACCTCACCGCTCACACAGCGCATCACGCTGGAGCCTGGAAGCCCCTCGCTGACCATTACCACTGCCATTGACTGGCAGGAACGCGAGAAGCTGCTGAAGCTCGGTTTCGCCCTGGACGTCCGCGCGGACCGGTCCGCCGCCGAAACCCAGTTCGGCCACGTTTTCCGGCCGACGCACACCAACACCTCCTGGGAAGCCGCCAAGTTCGAGATCTGCGCCCACCGGTGGATCCATGTGGGTGAACCCGGCTACGGGGTGGCGGTGTCCAATGCGTCCACCTACGGGCACGACGTGGGCAGGAGCGTCAGGGCTTCCGACGGTGGCACCACCACCACTGTGCGCCTGTCGCTGCTGCGTGCCCCCAAGTTCCCGGACCCGGAAGCGGACCGCGGCGATCACGAACTAACCGTCACCATCCGTCCCGGCGCCGATATTGCCGACGCTGTGCAGGAGGGCTACCGCACCAACCTGGCTCCACGCCTGGTCCGCGGCGCCTCCCCGGTTGAACCACTGGTTGCCGTGTCCAATCCCGGGATGGTGATCGAAGCCGTCAAGCTTGCCGAGGACGGTTCCGGCGACGTGATCGTCCGGCTGTACGAGTCATTGGGGCAACGCTCGGCAGGAAGGATCACTGCCAACTTCGAGGTGGGAGCCATCCAGCCCGTGGATCTCCTGGAGCGCGACATTCCGGCTCCGGGCGTGCTGGTGGATGACGTGGAGACGGATGAAACGGGCGCAACGCTCCACCTGCGTCCCTTCCAGCTGGTCACCCTGAGGTTCGTCCGTCCGTAGCCCGGCTTCCCGGCCCCGGGAATATGCATACGCATGTAATGCTTATAGACGGCATGGAACTGGGAATCTTTACCTTCGGCGATATCCACGCGGACCCCGTCAGCGGGGTGGCTGTCTCCCCGGAGCAGAATACGCTTGACCTGCTCGAGCGCGCACGGCTGGCGGACCAGGTGGGGCTGCACTATTTTGGCGTGGGGGAGCACCACCGCCCGGACTACTCCGTTTCCGCGCCGTCGGTTGTGCTGGCCGCGGCGGCCGCCCAGACGCGGGATATCAAGATCGGCAGTGCCGTGACGGTGCTCAGCACCGAGGACCCCGTGCGGGTGTTCCAGCAATTCGCCACCCTCGACCTCATTAGCCAAGGCAGGGCGGAACTCACCGCGGGCCGCGGCAGCTTCATCGAGTCGTACCCGCTCTTCGGGGCGAAGCTGGAGGACTATGACGCGCTGTACGAGGAAAAGCTGGACCTGCTGCTGAAGCTCAATGCTGCCCGGCGCGTTACATGGAATGGCAGGTTCCGGCCGCCCTTGGACGATGCACTCATCCTGCCCAGGCCCTATCCCGGTCCGGACGGGCAGCGGGCACTGGACATCTGGATCGCCACGGGCGGTACCCCGCAGTCCACCGTCCGGGCAGCTGAGCTGGGCAAGAGCGTGATGTATGCCCTGCTGGGTGGTTCAATCCGCAATTTTGAACGCCACGCGGAGCTGTACCGCGAGACGGCGGCCCGGCACGGGCATGCGCCGGAAGGGCTGAAAGTTGGCGTGAGTACGCCGGGGCTTGTCCTCCGCGACGGGACATCCGGCGGGGCCAGGGCCAAGGAAACCTTCCGGCCCTACTGGCTCGACACGATGCGCCGGATTTCTGTCGAGCGGGGCTTTCCCACACCCAGTGGACTCACGTACAACATGGAGACTGCCCCTGGCGGTTCGCTCTTCGTGGGCAACGCTGAGCAGGTGGCGGAAAAGATCATCCGGATGCACGCCTACATGCAGCATCACCGGCAGATTTTCCAGCTGGACTTTTCATCGGTACCTCAGCGCCTGGTGCTTGAGTCGATAGAGCTGCTCGGAACGGAAGTCCTGCCGCTGGTCAGGAAGGAACTGGGTGCCGCGGCGCCGGGAGGAGCCGCAGCTGCGGTGAATGCGGCTCGGCCGTGAAACGCAGGCAAGCCGGGCTTAAATAGGCTGAGTGGGGGCGGTCCCCAACGGCCGCCACCACTCATCCCCCCAATGTCGTGTGAAGGCCCCCGGGGCGGGAGCGTCCAAGAATTTATCCCCGTTCGTAAACGCCCTGCGCCCCACCTTCACACATTCATGATTGTTTCACATTCTAATGATTTTGTGAAAGCGCTTAGGGAGTTACTTTTCGGTATATGTCTCCCTGCGGCCGGCAGTCCTGCCGTTTTTCACCCTCGCCGCCCAGATCAGCGCCAAACCAATCACAAAACACAGCACCGCCGTATAGTTCACCACGAACTCAACGGCCGCCCAGTCCCGCGGGATGAACGGGAAAAGCAGGGTGAGGGCGATGGCGATCCCGCCCACTGCCAGCAGCCCGGCAGCGACGCGCACCAGGACCGGCAAGCGGCTTCCCACGGCGCGGACCATGGCGGGCAGCAGAACCAGCGAAACGTAGGAGGGATACGCCCGGCCGGCCGCACCGTAGTACTCCACCAGCAGGCCGTTGCGGGCATCCTTACTGGCAGGGCCCAGAAGCCCCGCCGAGGAGCCTGCAGTGTCCATCATGAAGAACACCGCCACCATGACCAGGGAGATCAACAGCAGGACGGCCATTCCCGCCCTTCCGGTGATGAGCCGGTAGGCGCCCTCGGCACCAAAGCCCTTCGTGACCCGGACGCCCACAAAGTAGATGGCGGCGAAGATGACGAAGCGCAGCAGCAGGTTGGCAATGTTGCTGCCGCCCAGGGCCTGGTCGATGGCAACGTAGGGCGCCTCGATGCTCAGGAGGATGGCCAGGGTCATCAGGGCGAAGATGTAGAACAGCGACCTGTTCTTCCCGCGCAGCGCACTGGGTATGCGGGCCACCGCGATCAGGCCGCAGACGGCCAATGTGGTCCACTGAAGAATTGCAATCATCCCAGGTTCTCCCAGATCTTTTCTGTCTGCGCTTGGTCGTGCTCCTGCCGGCGCAGGACTTTGCCCAGGGCCTGCAGCCTGTCGCCCGCAAGGGCAGTCAGGTCGCCGTCGGACATGGTGTCCAGCGCCGCCTGCCGGGCATCCGGAGGCCACCCGGCCTCTTCCTCGGTGATAAGGCCGGTGGCAACCAGACCGCCCGCCGGTCCCACCCCGGCCGCCAGCGCCGTGGCTACCGCGAGTTCGGGGGACAGCCGGTTGGCGGTCAACTGCGCGGAATAGTTTTGCGGCGCAACTCCTGTGGCGGCCGAGACCCGGTGCCGCACCTCGCCGTCGTCGATGGCATCCACCCAGTTCTTGACGGAGGTGGCGTGCGGTGCCGGGCTCAGCGCGGGAGGCTTCTCCCGGGATGGCCGCGCAGGGTCCATCGCCTGCCTGGCCAGCAGGGACCGGAGGAGGTCCGGCGTCGAGATCTGGCTGACCAGCTCACAGCGCGTAGGGGGACGCGGAGGCCCGGCCAGTTCCCGGTACGGCTCGAAGTCAGCCAGGGCCGCCACCGGATTGATGCTGTAGGCGCGGCTGATGCTGACCACGGTACTGACGGAGACCTTGCCCCGGACCAGCTGCTGCGCAAGCGTGGTCCGTTTGATCCCGGAGACCCTGCAGACATCTGCCGTGCTGGCATCGGGGGCGATGCCCTGCAGCCAGCGCTGGAACGCCTTGGCGGGAAGGGTCATGAAGGGCTCTCTGCAGAACGGACGGTTGACTCGATTTTAGCGCGCCGTTGCGGAGCCGATTTTACCGCCCGTGGTGTTTCGACTATGCTTGATGGTCGAGCCCGTTGGTCCGTACACCCCCCAAGTCCGGACCAGCGGGTTCTTTTATGTCTTGCGGCCCGGCGGCATTTTCCCTGCTGTTCTGCACGGGAAATGCCGGCACGGTTCCGGCAGGAAACCGGCTGCGGATGCGCCGGTGAAAGGACGGATCGATGACTGCAACCCTTGTTGCCAAGGACGTCGCCGGCGGCCACGACCACCGCCAGCTTTTCTCCCGGCTTTCCCTCACGGTTGCTCCCGGTGACGTGGTGGGAGTGGTGGGTGCTAATGGTGCGGGCAAATCCACCCTGCTGCGGCTCCTCGCCGGCGTCGACCAGCCGCAGGAAGGCACCGTCAGTCTTGCTCCCGCCGATGCGTTCGTTGGCTGGCTTCCCCAGGAACATGAACGGGTATCCGGCGAGACGGTGGCCGGTTACATCGCCCGACGCACGGGCTGCGCACAGGCCACCGCGGAGATGGAATCCACGGCAGAAGCATTGGGTGCAGGCGCGCCGGGTGCGGACGACGCCTACGCCCACGCTTTCGACAGGTGGATGGCCTCCGGCGCCGCGGACCTTGACGACCGCATCCCCGCCGTCCTGGCGGATCTGGGACTGGAGGCGGGCCCCGATGCACCCATGACCGGACTTTCCGGCGGCCAGGCTGCGCGTGTCGCCCTGGCGGCGCTGCTGCTCAGCCGGTTCGACGTGGTGCTCCTGGACGAGCCCACGAACGACCTTGATCTGGCCGGCCTCGCCAAGCTGGAGGACTTTGTCAAAGGCCTCCGCGGCGGCGTGGTCTTGGTCAGCCACGACCGCGAGTTCCTGGCCCGCTGCGTCACCACGGTGGTGGAACTGGACCTGGCACAGAACGCGGTAGCCGTTTACGACGGCGGCTACGACGCCTTCCTGGAAGAGCGGGCAGTCGCGCGCCGGCACGCCCGCGAAAAGTACGAGGAGTTTGCCACCACCAAGGCAGACCTTGTCTCACGTGCGCGGACGCAGCGCGAGTGGAGCTCGCAGGGCGTCCGGAACGCCATGAAGAAGAGCCCCGACAACGACAAGATCCGCCGGGCAGCCAGCACCGAGTCCTCCGAAAAGCAGGCCCAGAAAGTCCGGCAGATGGAATCCCGCATTGCCCGGCTGGACGTGGTGGAAGAGCCGCGCAAGGAATGGCAGCTCCAGTTCTCCATCGGCAAGGCCCCCCGCTCCAGCGCCGTGGTGGCAACCCTCCGCGACGCCGTGCTGCGGCAGGGAAGCTTCACCCTGGGACCGGTCAACCTGCAGCTCAACGCGGGGGAGCGGATCGGCATCACCGGCCCCAACGGAGCCGGCAAGTCCACCCTGCTTCGCCTGCTCCTGGGCGCGGCCGAACCGGATTCGGGCAGCGCCTCGATGGGCGCCTCTGTTGCCATTGGCGAGATTGACCAGGCACGCGGGCTGCTGGCGGGGCACCTTGCCCTGGCCGACGCCGTCGAGGCCGTCCTGGTGGACCAGACCCCGGCGGAGGTCCGTACCCTCCTGGCAAAATTCGGCCTGAAGGCGGACCACACGGCCAGGGCGGTTGACTCCCTCTCGCCGGGAGAACGGACCCGCGCCGCATTGGCCCTGCTCCAGGCGCGCGGTGTGAACCTCCTGGTCCTTGACGAACCCACCAACCACTTGGACCTGCCGGCCATCGAGCAGCTCGAAGAGGCACTGGACAGCTACGACGGCGCACTGCTCCTGGTAACCCACGACCGGCGGCTCCTGGAGAACGTGCGCCTGGATGTACGTTGGGATGTGGACGGCGGGACGGTCACCGAGCAGCGCATCGGCAGCAGTATTTGAACGGAAACGACGGTATGGGCAGTAATGTGAACGCGGAGCAGCAGCTATGAGCATGGAAGGCGTGGCCTGGAACTCCCTGTACAAGATCACCCGGGCCAAGAGCGGTTCCAAGCCGTTCTCCAAAGAGACCCTGAAACGGGTCCTGGCCTTCGCCCGCCCGCACCGCGGCAAGCTGCTGGCCTTCGTGGCGCTCTCGATCGTGATGGCCTTCCTGGCCGTGGCCACTCCCGTCCTTGCGGGACAGGTGGTGGACGCGATCGTGGCCAAGGCCGGTGCCGGCGAGGTGCTCCGGCTTGCGCTGCTCATCGCCGTCGTCGCCATCGCCGAGGCGGGGGTGGGCCTGGTCAACCGCTGGCTTTCCTCAACCATCGGTGAAGGCGTCATTGTGGACCTTCGCACGCGCGTCTTTGACCACGTGCAGAAGATGCCCATTGCCTTCTTCACCCGCACCCGGACCGGGGCCCTGGTCAGCCGCCTCAACAACGACGTCATCGGCGCGCAGTCGGCATTTGCCGGCACCCTGTCCGGAGTGGTCAGTAACGTGGTGGCGCTGATCCTCACCCTGATCGTGATGCTGGGCACCTCATGGCAGGTGACAGTCCTGGCGATGATCCTGCTGCCCGTCTTCCTCATCCCGGCCCGGCGGATGGGATCCAGGCTGGCGGACCTGCGCCGCGAGGCAGCGGAACACAACGCCGCCATGGGCACGCAGATGACCGAACGCTTTTCGGCGCCCGGCGCCACGCTGGTCAAGCTGTTCGGCCGGCCCGCAGAGGAATCCCGCGAGTTTGCGGTGCGCGCGGGGCGGGTCCGCGACATTGGCATCCGCACCGCGATGCTGCAGTTTACGTTCGTCACCGCCCTGACCCTGGTCTCCGCCCTGGCCCTGGCGCTGGTCTACGGGCTGGGCGGCTGGCTGGCGATCACCGGCCAGCTCGCACCCGGCGATGTGGTGGTCCTGGCGCTGCTGCTCACCCGCCTCTACGCCCCGCTCACCGCGCTGTCCAACGCCAGGGTTGAAATCATGAGCGCCCTGGTCAGCTTTGAGCGCGTTTTTGAGATCCTGGACCTGAAACCCCTGATCCAGCAAAAGCCGGACGCCGTCCCTGTCCCGCCGGGCCCGGTGTCCGTGGAGTTCGACGACGTCCGCTTCGCCTACCCCGCGGCGGACAAGGTCTCGCTGGCCTCGCTGGAGGAGGTGTCCACGCTGGACACCCGCGGCGGCGAGGAAGTGCTGCACGGCATCAGTTTCCGGGTGGAGCCGGGCCAGACCGTGGCCCTGGTGGGCTCCTCCGGAGCGGGCAAATCGACCGTCGCGCAGCTGCTGGCGCGCCTGTACGACGTGGATTCCGGCGCGGTCCGGCTGGGCGGCGTCACGCCGGGCACCGGACTGGATGTCCGGGATGCCACCTTCGACTCCCTTCGCGACACCCTGGGCATGGTGACGCAGGACGGCCACCTCTTCCACGAAACCATCGCCTCCAACCTGCGCCTGGCCCGGCCGGATGCCACCGACGAGGACATGTGGGAGGTCATCCGGCAGGCGCGGCTGGAAACGATGATCCGGTCCCTGCCGGACGGGCTGGACACCGTGGTGGGGGAGCGCGGCTACCGCCTGTCCGGCGGTGAGCGCCAGCGCCTCACCATCGCCCGGCTGCTGATCGCCCAGCCCCGGGTGGTCATCCTGGATGAGGCCACCGCCGCCCTGGACTCCACCAACGAGGCCGCCGTGCAGGCCGCCCTGGGCGCCGCACTCGAGGGGCGGACCGCCGTCGTGATCGCCCACCGCCTGTCCACCATCCGTGCGGCGGACGCCATCCTGGTGGTGGAGGACGGCCGGATCGTGGAACGCGGCACCCACACCGAACTGCTGGCTGCCGAAGGCCGCTACGCCGAGCTGTACCGGACGCAGTTCGCCGAGGCCACGGCGGTGGCCCAGGAAGCCGTCCCGGAGCTTTAAGCGTCCGGCTGTGCCCCCAGCTCCGGCAGGATGTGGTCCGTCAGCAGCGGGGCAAGGTCCGGGGGCAGTGCTGCGCCCCGGTCAAGGGCAGCGAGGTCCAGCCAGCGGATTTCCGCGATCTCGGCCGACGGGTGGGCCTGCCACGTCCCCGGCGCACGGAACACGGTGGCTTCAATGTCCGTGGCGGCCTCGTTGGCGGCATCGGCGATCCAGACGCCCATCAGCTCCAGATCCCGGGGATCGATGACGATCCCCACCTCCTCCGCCAGCTCGCGGGCGGCTGCCTGGACTGCCGTTTCGCCGGCCTCGGGCTTGCCCCCGGGGTGCATGAACATGCCGGTGCCGCGCTTCCGCACTGTCAGGAGCCGGCCCGCTGGGTCGAACACGCAGACGGCGGACACCACGATGCGCGCCTTCATCAGGCAGCACACCGAACGAGGCGGGACGCCAGCAGAAGGTCCTTGCGCGGCCCGGTGACGTCCCAGCTGAAGCTGAACGCGTCCGGCCCCTCAAGCGTGTAGGCCACGCGGTAGGTGTCGGGATCGCACCAGTGATTGTCAAGGTTGGCCTCCGGGGTGAAGCTCATCCGGTGGAACGGACGCCCGTCGGGGAAGAACACGTCCAGGGCGTCGGGGCGTCCCGCTGCCGGCTTCAGCAGGTATTCGCGCGAGGCGGGGCCGGTGAAGGAGGGCCAGCGCATGGTGCCTTCTTCGCGGAGGGCCAGGCCGCCGTCGTCCGTTGGAGTGAAAAGTACGACGCCGGAAAAGGTTCCGCGGGTGCCATCAGCACGGTCCAGCAGGTCCCGCTCAAGGGTCCAGCGGCCGGCCGCCGGACCGCCGGCGGTGCCAGGCCGGGCAGCGCCCAGCAGGTAGGCGCGGAGATCAAACTCCGGAGGACGAAGGTTCAAGTGCCCTCGATTGGAATCGAACCAACGACACCGGCTTTAGGAGAGCCGTGCTCTATCCACTGAGCTACGAGGGCGGGCGTCCGAAGATCGGCAGGGCCGGTCCGGCCGGACACGGATACAAGCATACAAGGTGTGGGGCCGTACTACGCTCAAAGCATGAGTTCAGCCGCGTCCGCTACCCCCGCAGTGGCCTTTATTCCGGATACAACCTCCACCCGGCAGTACATCGGGGCGTGGTCCGTGCTGAGCGTGCTGCAGTATTTTGCGGCCGAAGCTGCAGTGATCGGGGCTTGGGCGGGTCCCCGGCCGTACGACCTGCGGACCGGCTACATCAGCGATCTCGGTGCAATCAACTGCGGCATCTATGACGGCAGGGATGTTTGTTCCCCGCTGCACTGGCTGATGAACGCCTCGTTCGTGGTCCAGGGCCTGGGGATGCTGCTGGGCGCCCTGCTGCTCAGTTCCGGGCTGCTGTGCGTGGCAGCCCGCGCCGGCGTCCGGGTCCAACCCGGGCAGCGCAAGCCGTGGCTGGCGGCCGTCTGGGTCCGGGTGCTGGCCGGGACGGCAGGGGCAGGAACCGTCATTGTGGGACTGGTCCCCGAGGACGTGGGTTCCTTCTGGCACTTTGCCGGAGCGGTCATGTACTTCCTGGCCGGCGCCGTTGCCCTGCTGGTGCTGGGAACCCTGTGGTTGCGGAAATCCGGGATGGCCTGGTTCATCCTGGTGTGCGGCGGGGTATCCCTGGCTGCGCTGGCCACCGGAGCCCTGACCGGGATGGACGTCCCCGAGCCCGGCACCCTGGAACGGCTGATGGGTTATCCCGTGACGGTGGGGATGGCGGCGGCGGGCCTGGTCATTGCCCGGCGCGTGCACCGGCACCGGAAGCAGGTACGCGCCGCAGCGGCCGTCAGGTAGCGGTTTTTGCCTTCCGCGCCTTGAACACCACAGCCGCGGCTCCGGTGAGCAGGCACAGGACCAGGAGAACCCAGCCGGCAACGGTGAGGCCGGACGCCACGGCCACCTGGCCGGCATCGGGCGCACCGGCAGCGAGCATTCCGTCGATGGCGACGTTGCCCCACAGACGGGCCACCACGAACAGCAGGAGCAGCGCCCACAGCGTCCAGCGCACCGCCCTGCGGGCCACGTTGGTCCCGATCAGCAGCAGCCACGTGAAGCCGAAAATCAGCGGGAAGAGGGTTCCGGCGGTCTTGTGGACGTAGTTGAGCTGCCCGCGCGCGTCAGCGTCCATCGCCGCCTGCAGCTGGCCGACATACCCGGGATCGAAGCCGCCCACCAGGGAATCCGGCATGGCCAGGCCGCCGGACAGCTGCCGGAGCTGGTCCAGGGTCAGCAGGTGCAGGTACCAGAACAGGAACAGGCTTGCCACCACCCCGGCAACCAGGATCAGGTTGCTGTTGCTTTCCGCTTTCTCCGGCGTGCGGGCCGTGGTGGGGTTGACCACCGGCGGCAGGTGGTGCTGCGGCACCACCGCCTTGGAGCCGTGCTTCTTGATCCGCTGGGCAGGGGTTTTGGCCATGGCACCATTATCCCGCCCCATAAACTGAAGCCATGACCAATGGCCGGCACAGCGCAATAGAACTTGACCCCTCACTGGACGACCACCAGCTTGCGGCGGCCCTGGTCCGCGAAGCCGGGCAGCTGGCGCTGCTGATGCGGATGGCCGGGCTGCAGTCCCAGCAGAAGACCTCCATCTCGGATGTGGTGACAGCCGCCGACCATGCCGCAGAAGCCTATGTGCTGGAGCAGCTCCAGCGCTGCCGGCCGGAGGACGGCATCCTCGGCGAGGAGGGGGCCTCGGTCAAGGGCAGCAGCGGCCGGACCTGGGTGATCGATCCCGTGGACGGCACCTACAACTTCCTGCACGGCTCCACCTACTGGTGCTCCGCCATCGCGCTGAAGGACACCTCCGACGTGCTGCTCGGCGCCATCTACCAGCCGGAGGAGGACAAGCTCTGGCTGGGCGGCCGTACGCACCCCGCCACCCTGAACGGGGAGCCGCTCACCGTCTTCCAGGACAACAGGGGAGCGCGGAACGCGACGGCGGTCGCCGAACTGGGTGCCGCCACCTACATCCATCCCCGCTGGCTCATGGACCCGTTGTGCGCCATGCCGTGGCACGCCGCGGCAACGTCCGCCGCGACGCTCCGCATGCTGGGTTCGGGCTCCTGCGACCTGGGCAGGGTGGCGGACGGACAGATGGGCTGCTGGTTCCAGCACAGCTGCCCGGAATGGGACTGGCTGCCCGGCAAGGCCATCGTCCGGGCCGCGGGCGGCGCCGTGGACACGGTCCGGGTCAACGGCCTGGAATGGTTCATGGCAGGAGGAACGACGGCGGTACGGGAGTTGCGTGCGGCCCTTGAGTCCGGCTCGGTCGCCTGAGGATTACTGCCCTGTCCTTCCGTAATCCACAGGCTGGAAGTGCGTGTCGGTCCCACCGCCTAGACTTGTAGGCACCATGGATATGTTGTTTGACCCGTACTCTGACGGACCGTTCAAGGCCGCTCCCGCAGCGGCCACCCGCACCAAGACGCGTCCTGACGGCGTGGCCACCGCGGCCGGTCCGGGCGGCAGCGCGCCCTCCTGGAACCCTGAGGGCAACCGCCATGGGGGCGGCGGGCAACCTGGCGGCCAGCACGGGGACGACCCGTCGGGGAGCCACCGGCAGGGTGCCCGGCGGCCGGACGCGGCCCAGCTGCTGGAGGGACTGAACCCGCAGCAGGAGGAAGCGGTTAAGCATGCCGGCTCCGCGCTGCTGATTGTGGCCGGTGCCGGTTCGGGAAAGACCCGCGTGCTCAGCAACAGGATCGCCTACCTGATCGCCACCGGGCGTGCCCACCACGGCGAAATCCTGGCCATCACCTTCACCAACAAGGCGGCCGCCGAAATGCGGGAACGCATCGAAGCCCTGGTGGGCGGCCGGGCCAAGATCATGTGGATCTCCACGTTCCACTCGTCCTGCGTGCGGATCCTGCGGCAGGAGGCCGCAAACGTCGGCCTGAAATCGAACTTCTCCATCTACGACTCCGCTGACTCCCTGCGGCTCGTCACGCAGGTATCCAAGGCACTGGACCTGGATCCCAAGAAGTTCGCGCCCAAAGCCATCCAGCACAAGATCTCTGCGCTGAAGAACGAACTGATCGACGCCGATTCCTATGCCTCGGCAGCGAACTACAACGATCCCTTCGAACAGGCCGTGGCCGAGGTGTACAAGGGCTACACCCAGCGGCTGCGCCAGGCCAACGCCATGGACTTTGACGACCTCATCGCCGAGACGGTCTTTATGTTCCGCGCGTTTCCGGCGCTCGCCGAGTCCTACCGCCGACGGTTCCGCCACGTCCTCGTGGACGAATACCAGGACACCAACCACGCCCAGTACGCCCTGGTCCGCGAAATCGTGGGGGAGGGGCCCGGCGCATCGGAGCTCACGGTGGTGGGCGATTCCGATCAGTCCATCTACGCCTTCCGCGGCGCGGACATCCGCAACATTGTGGAGTTTGAAAAGGACTATCCGGAGGCCCGCACCATCAAGCTGGAGCAGAACTACCGCTCCACGCAGAACATCCTCAGCGCGGCCAACTCGGTGATCTCCCGCAACCCCAACCGCCCGGAAAAGCGGCTATGGACCGCGGAGGGCGAAGGCCACAAGATCATTGGCTACGTGGGCGAAAACGAGCACGACGAAGCACAGTTCATCGCCAAGGAAATCGACCGGCTGCAGGACGAGGACAACCTCCGTCCCGGCGACGTCGCCATCTTCTACCGGACCAACGCCCAGTCTCGCTCCATCGAGGACGTGCTGGTCCGCGTGGGCCTGCCGTACAAGGTGGTGGGCGGCACCCGCTTCTACGAGCGCAAGGAAATCAAGGACGCCCTCGCGTACCTCCGGGTCCTGGTCAACCCCGACGATGACGTCAACCTCCGCAGGGTCCTCAACGAACCCAAGCGCGGGATCGGCGACCGCGCTGAAGGCGCCGTGGCCGCCTTGGCGCAGCGCGAACGGACATCATTCATGGCTGCCGCCCGCCGGGCTGAGCACGCGCCGGGCATGGCAACCCGTTCGGTCAACGCCGTCCTTGGCTTCGTGAAGCTGCTGGACGACCTTGCAGAGGTGGCATCCGGTTCCGGCGCCGCCGCGGCACTGGAAGCCGTCCTGGAACAGACCGGCTACCTTGCCGCGTTGCGTTCCAGCACCGATCCCCAGGACGAGTCCCGGGTGGAAAACCTGGCGGAACTTGTCGCCGTCGTCCGTGAATACGAACGCGACAACCCGGAAGGCTCGCTCGCAGCGTTCCTGGAACAGGTGTCCCTGGTGGCTGACGCCGACCAGATCCCCGATGCCCCGGGAGCCGATATCGACTCCGCGGTAGCTGAGGCAAAGCGGCTGGGCGTGGTCACCCTGATGACGCTCCACACGGCCAAGGGGCTCGAATTCCCGGTGGTGTTCCTGACCGGCATGGAGCACGGCCTGTTCCCGCACCAGCGGTCGGCAACGGACCCCAAGGAACTCGCCGAAGAACGCCGCCTGGCGTACGTGGGCCTGACCCGTGCTCGGAAGCGGCTGTACGTCACCCGCTCCGAGGTCCGCAGCATGTGGGGCCAAAGCCAGTACAACCCTGCCAGCCAGTTCCTGGAGGAGATTCCTGCCGAGCTGCTGGAGTGGAAGCGTGAAGGTACCAGCCGGCAGGCCGGCGCCTGGGGCGGCGGATCCATCGGTTCGGGCCGCTACAGCGGATCCTTCTGGGGTGCAGGCACTGCCCGCGGCGCGGCAGCTGACTCTTCTGCCGGCTTCAACGCAGACGTTCCCGCCGTCATCGCCCGGAACCGCGTGCAGCCGCAAAAGGAAATCGTGGCCGTCAGCGTGGGGGACAAGGTAAACCACACGAGTTTTGGCAACGGGACGGTCCTGGCGCTGGAAGGCGCAGGGGACAAAACGGTAGCCAAGGTGAAGTTCGACGTCGGCGAAAAGCGCCTGCTGCTGCGGTACGCGCCGCTGACCAAGCTGGACGCGTAGGCGAACGGGGGCGAGCCCTTGCCCGCTTCCGTCATTCGCGGCTACAGTTCAGGAACTTCCCCCAGCAGCGGTACCCGAGGTCGGAGTGGGACCATGAACATCCTGTTCGCGAGCCAGGCAATTGATGGCCACTTCAATCCGATGACCGGTGTGGCCATGAGGCTCAAGGAGCGGGGCCACGATGTCCGCTGGTACACCGGCCCGGTGTTCACGGGAAAGCTGAAGGGCCTCGGGATTCCCCTGATCCCCTTCAAGCGCGCCATCGAACACCGCGCCGACAATCTCTTTGAGCTGTATCCGGAGCGGGCCAGGCTCAAAGGGCCCCGGGCCATCGGCTTCGATGGCGAAAAGATCTTCGCCAGCAACATCAGCAACTTCTTCGAGGACATCCGTGACCTGCAGCAGGAGTTTCCCTTCGATGCCCTGGTGGTGGACAGCTCCATGTTCGTCCAGCGGCTCGTGTCGCACCTGCTGGGCAAGCCGGTGGTGAATGTCGCGGTGATACCCAACATGGAGAGCGATCCGCTGGTGCCCCCGCTCTTCTTCGGCTTCCGGCCGCCGCGGAACCCGGCCGAGAAGGCCCTGCAAACCGTGGCCGGTCAGCTGTCGGACAAAATCATCCTCCGCCCTGCGCACCAAAGCTACCGGCGCCAGCACACCTTCTACGGCCAGGACGTGCCCAAAAGGGGCAGGCTCACCGACGATGCGTACCGGTGCTCGGACGCCGTCATCCAGGCCGGCACGCAGTCCCTTGATTTTCCGCGCCGCAACACCAACCCCAAAGTGCACTACGTCGGGGCGCTCCTGCCATACCGCCGCCCCGGCGCCGACGTAGCGGAAGAGCTGCCGCCCGGATACTCCACAACCATCGTGGTCACCCAGGGCACCGTGGACAACGCGGACCAGGACAAGCTCATCATTCCCGCGCTGGAGGCGCTGCAGGACATGGATGCCCTGGTGATTGTGGCAACAGGCGGCAGGGGAACCGCCGAACTGAACCGGCGCTACCCGCAGCCAAACATCCTCATCCGCGACTATGTGGACTTCGCCGCCGTCTTTGAGTCCACGGACGTCTTCGTCACCAACGGCGGGTTCGGCGGCGTGCAGTTAGCCCTGTCCAAAGGCGTCCCGCTGGTGGTGTCCGGCATCAATGAAGGCAAGAGCGATGTCAACGCCCGCGTGGAATATGCCGGTGCCGGCATCAACCTGCGGACCGAGGCTCCCTCGCCGGAGAAGATCAGGAGGGCCGTGCACTCCATCCTTGCCGAGCCGGAGTGGAAAGAACGGGCGCAGCAGATGCGGCAGGACTTCGCCCGGCAGGATCCGGCCGAGGCCGCGGCAGACGTTGTGGAAAGGGTGCTCGCCTCCAGGCGAACCCCGGCATGAAGCATAATGGGGGCCATGCGACGGACTGTTTGGGGGATGCTCGCCGCCCTTGTGCTGGCGGCCGCCACGGGATGCACCGTGACCACCGAGGACCCCGGCTACGTGCCGCCGCCTCCGCCGGCACCGATGGACCAGCTGGAACAGGCGGCGTTGGCCAATCCCGACGATTTTTCCAGCACTGAGGGCGTCCTCTCCTTCATCACCGAGGACCGCAGCATTGTCTGTTCGCTGACCTCCGCGCGCGGCGAGCATGTGAACCTCCCCTACGAAACGAACAGCTTCACCGACTTAGCGAACAACAAGCTGGCCATCGTCCCCGTGGCCCACTGTGAACTGGCCAAATACCCGAAGCCCGCCCACGGCGACGTCCGGGATGACTGCGCCGGAACATCGCTCGGCTACCTGGGCGGCGTTGCCTTCCTGACCCCTGACAACGCAACGTACGGTGAGTGCCGCTCCGGCGTCACACAAATGGAGGCAACCTACGGCCCCAACGGCAACAGGGCGGGTGCCCTCGCCCAGCTGCCGGTCCTGGCGGAGGGCCTGAACCTCGAACGCAACGGGCTGCGGTGTTCCGCCTACAACGGCGGCGTGGCATGCGGAAACGTGTCCGCCGGCGTGGGATTCTTTGTTTCCCCGGAGCGTTACGAACTGATCTCCAGGCCGGAAAACGGTGCCCCGCCTCCACCCGCCGAGGCCTCAAAAACCCCGTAAATACGCGGTTTTTCTACGCCTCATAGAATAGTGTCCTTACTCACATAAGAGGTAGTCTGGGACGGCCCGGTCCCTCCAAAGGACTAGAGTTCCCCATGGAGCATCACGCCGCGTGGCTCGTTTCCAACAGGCCTCCGGTGCGTGCAATTCCGCAGCCCGGTCATCGTCTTCGATGGTGCCCGACTGTACAGAAACTACTTCGACGTAGAAGGACACTAAACCGTGGACCTGTTTGAATACCAGGCGCGCGATATGTTCGAGGCGCACGGTGTACCCGTGCTTGCCGGCATCGTGGCGCACACCCCAGAAGAAGCAAAGGCAGCTGCCGAGAAGATCGGCGGCGTTACTGTCGTAAAGGCTCAGGTCAAGGTTGGTGGCCGAGGCAAGGCCGGCGGCGTGAAGGTCGCAAAGTCCGCCGACGAGGCGCTTGAGCACTCCACCAACATCCTGGGTATGGACATCAAGGGCCACACCGTCAAAAAGGTGATGATCGCCCAGGGTGCGGACATCGCCGAGGAATACTACTTCTCCGTCCTGCTGGACCGGGCCAACCGCAACTACCTGGCCATGTGCTCGGTTGAGGGCGGCATGGAAATCGAACAGCTCGCCGTCGAACGCCCGGAAGCGCTGGCCAAGATTGCCATCGATCCCGCCATCGGCATCGACCAGGCAAAGGCCGACGAAATCGTCGCAGCCGCAGGCTTCGCTGAGGAACTGCGCGGCAAGGTGGCCGACGTCATCCTCAAGCTCTGGGACGTCTTCAAGAAGGAAGACGCCACCCTGGTGGAGGTCAACCCGCTCGTCAAGACCGGTGCCGGCGAAATCGTGGCACTGGACGGCAAGGTGTCGCTGGACGAGAACGCCGAATTCCGTCACGCCAAGCATGCCCTCCTTGAAGACAAGGACGCTGCTGACCCGCTTGAGGCCAAGGCAAAGGCGCAGGACCTCAACTACGTCAAGCTGGACGGCGAAGTGGGCATCATCGGCAACGGTGCAGGCCTGGTCATGTCCACCCTGGACGTCGTTGCCTACGCCGGTGAAAACCACGGCAACGTCAAGCCCGCCAACTTCCTGGACATCGGCGGCGGAGCTTCGGCCGAGGTCATGGCCGCCGGCCTGGACGTCATCCTGGGCGACGAGCAGGTCAAGTCCGTGTTCGTGAACGTCTTCGGCGGCATCACCGCCTGTGACGCCGTGGCCAAGGGCATCGTCGGCGCGCTGGCCGAGCTCGGCCACACTGCCAACAAGCCGCTGGTAGTCCGCCTCGACGGCAACAACGTCGAAGAAGGCCGCCGCATCCTGAACGAGGCCAACCACCCGCTGGTTACCCTGGCCGCCACCATGGACGAGGGCGCCGACAAGGCCGCCGAGCTCGCCAACGCAGCGAAGTAAAGGGACGCACCATGTCTATTTATCTGAACAAGGACTCCAAGGTCATCGTCCAGGGCATCACCGGCGGTGAAGGCACCAAGCACACCGCCCTGATGCTGAAGGCCGGCACCAACATTGTGGGTGGCGTCAACGCCCGCAAGGCCGGCACCACCGTCCTGCACGGCGACGCCGAGATCAACGTCTACGGCACCGTCAAGGAAGCCATGGCAGAGACCGGCGCCGACGTCTCCATCGTCTTCGTCCCGCCGGCATTCACCAAGAACGCCGTTGTTGAAGCCATCGAGGCCGGCATCGGCCTGGTGGTTGTCATCACCGAAGGCGTGCCGGTCCAGGACTCCGCCGAATTCTGGGCCCTCGCCCAGTCCAAGCTGGACGCTGACGGCAACCAGGTCACGCGCATCATCGGACCGAACTGCCCCGGCATCATCACCCCCGGTGAAGCACTGGTGGGCATCACGCCGGCCAACATCACCGGCAAGGGCCCCATCGGCCTGGTCTCCAAGTCGGGCACCCTGACCTACCAGATGATGTACGAACTGCGCGACCTCGGCTTCTCCACCGCCATCGGCATCGGCGGCGACCCCATCATCGGCACCACGCACATCGACGCCCTGGCTGCGTTCGAAGCCGACCCCGAGACCAAGGCGATCGTGATGATCGGCGAAATCGGCGGCGACGCCGAGGAACGTGCTGCTGACTTCATCAAGGCCAACGTCACCAAGCCGGTTGTCGGCTACGTTGCCGGCTTCACCGCTCCTGAAGGCAAGACCATGGGCCACGCCGGCGCCATCGTCTCCGGTTCCGCCGGAACCGCCCAGGCCAAGAAGGAAGCCCTCGAAGCTGCAGGCGTGAAGGTCGGCAAGACGCCGTCCGAGACCGCCACGCTGCTGCGCGAGGTTTTCGCAGCCCTCTAAGGTTCTCTCCAACAACGCGGGGTCACTTCCCGCCCTTTCCACACT